>NZ_CP041238.1:0-82500 GCF_013488225.1 Sinorhizobium mexicanum
CCGCGGTTCTCCAATCTATAATAAAACTGAATTTAAAAAGGTTTCTATTTCTTAGAGTCGGTGGCTATCAAGGATTAAAATCAATCCGCAATTCATCCAGTGGTCCTGCTACGGGCGTGTGATGAATGGAGAAGAAAACCGGCTCGGTGAAAAAGACCAGGGAGAAAGCGGAAAACGTCGAAGAATCCGCGCCTTGCGCTATTCGCGAATTTCACGCTTCCTGTGGACAAACTGTCGATGAGCGTGACATTTTGTCGTCGCCATGAGTCTTGTCCACATGACGCGTTCGACGTTCTCCGGCTGGGTCAGGGATGTGAATAAGTCGGCGTTTTTCCACTTGCCTGGATAGCCGCCGCGCCGTTAGCTGTTTCTGTCCCGGCCTATCAACAGCCCCCGGAGAATTGCGTGGAGAACCGAAAAAACTATTTCCACCTGCACCTCGTCTCCGATTCGACGGGCGAGACGCTGATTGCTGCGGGACGCGCGGCCGCGGCGCAGTTCCAGTCGTCCCATGCGCTGGAGCATGTTTATCCGCTGATCCGGAACCGGAAGCAGCTCATGCAGGTGCTGGACGCGATCGACGGTGCGCCGGGCATCGTTCTTTATACGATCGTCGACCGCGAGCTTGCCGACGTCATCGATCAGCGTTGCCGCGAGATCGGTGTGCCCTGCGTCTCCGTGCTCGATCCGATCATCGATCTGTTTCAATCCTATCTCGGCTCGCCGTCCCGCCGCCGGTCGGGCGCGCAACATGTAATGGATGCGGAATATTTTGCCCGGATCGAGGCGCTGAACTTCACCATGGACCATGACGACGGCCAGATGCCGGCGGATTTCGACGAGGCCGACGTCGTTCTCGTCGGCGTAAGTCGCACATCGAAGACGCCGACGAGCATCTATCTTGCCAATCGCGGTATAAAGACGGCAAACATCCCGATCGTGCCCGGGGTACCGCTACCGGACGGCCTGCTCAGCGCGACGAAACCGCTGGTCGTCGGGCTCATCGCGACAGCCGACAGGATCTCGCAAGTGCGCCAGCACCGGCTGCTCGGATCGACCCAGACCTTCCACGGCCAGGAATATACAGACCGGGCGTCGATCGCCGAGGAGTTGAAATATGCCCGCTCGCTCTGCGCGCGTAACAATTGGCCAATGATCGACGTGACGCGCCGCTCGATCGAGGAAACCGCCGCGGCGATCGTTGCCCTGCGTCCGCGGCTCAGATAGAGCGAAACGACGTATCCGGGATGGAAGAATGACGACTACCCTTGTATTGGCTTCCGCCAGTCCATTTCGCCGCGCCCTCCTGCAAAACGCAGGACTTGCGTTTCAGGCGAGGGCCGCCGAAGTAGACGAGCGGGCATTGGAGCAGCCGCTCGAGGCAGCGGGTGCTTCCCCTGTCGATGTCGCGCTGGCCCTGGCCGAGGCCAAGGCAAAGGATGTCGCGCGGCATTTCGACAGTGCGCTCGTCATCGGCTCCGACCAGACGATGTCGCTCGGGTCGCGTGTCTATCACAAGCCCAAGGATATGGCGGAGGCCGCCGACCACCTCCTGTCGCTGTCCGCCAAGACGCACAGCCTGAACAGCGCGGTCGTTCTTGTCCGTGACGGCGAAGTCGTCTGGCGCCACGTTTCCTCGGCCCACATGACTGTCCGCCCGCTCAGTCGCGGTTTTATCGAACGGCACCTTGCAAGGGTTGGCGAGAAGGCGCTTGCCAGCGTCGGCGCCTATCAGCTTGAAGGCGAGGGCATCCAGCTCTTCGAAAAGATCGAAGGCGATTATTTTACGATCCTCGGCTTGCCGATGCTGCCGCTGCTTTCCAAACTCCGTGACCTGGGCTCGATCGATGCGTGATTCACGTGAAACATTTGTTAACCATGCCTTCGTCACCGGGTTCCCGGTGAAGCATTCGCGCTCGCCGCTGATCCACGGCTATTGGCTGAAACAGCTGGGAATCGCTGGCAGCTACCGGGCCCATGAAGTCTCGCCGGAAGATTTCCCGGATTTCATGCGTCGATTGAAAAGCGGTGCTGCCGGTTTCTGCGGCGGCAACGTCACCATTCCGCACAAGGAGGCAGCTTTCCGTCTTTCCGATCGCCCGGACAAACTGAGTGCCGAGCTCGGCGCTGCCAACACCTTGTGGGTTGAAGGCGGAGAGATTTGTGCAACGAACACCGACGGGCAAGGCTTCGTCGCCAACCTCGACGAGCGCGCGAAAGGGTGGGACCGCATTTCGACCGCCGTTGTTCTCGGCGCCGGCGGTGCCAGCCGTGCCGTCATCCAAGCGGTTCGTGACCGCGGCATCAAGGCAATTCACGTCGTAAACCGGACGCCGGCCAGGGCACAGGAACTGGCGGATCGTTTTGGCGCGGCTGTTCACGCGCACCCGCTCGGGGCGTTGTCCGAGGTGATGGCCGGTGCGGGGCTCTTCATCAACACAACCTCGCTTGGCATGGATGGCGAACCGGCGCCGGATATCGACTTCTCGATGATGGCGAAGGAAGCGGTCGTCACGGACATTGTCTATGTGCCGCTGAAGACGCCGTTGCTGCGCCAGGCCGAAGAGCAGGGCTTTGCGATTGTCGATGGGCTTGGCATGCTGTTGCATCAGGCCGTGCCCGGATTCGAAAAGTGGTTCGGCCGTCGGCCAGTCGTCGATGACACGCTTCGGCAGATCATCATTCGCGATATGGATAGTCACAAATGATCATTGTCGGCCTCACGGGATCGATCGGAATGGGCAAGTCGACCGCGGCGCAGATGTTCCGTGAGCTCGGCGTTCCCGTGAACGATGCCGACGAGGTCGTCCATGAGCTCTATCGTGGCGAGGCCGTGGCGCCGGTCGAGGCGGCGTTTCCCGGGGTGGTGAAGGATGGCGTCATCGACCGGGCCGAACTCTCGCGGCAGCTTCTCGCCGCGCCGGAGCGCCTTTCCGAACTGGAGCAGATCGTCCATCCGCTCGTTCGCGCCAGAGAGAGGGAATTTATTGCCTCCCACCGGGCTGCCGGTGCCCCCTTTGTCGTCCTCGATATACCGTTGCTCTTCGAGACGAAAGCGGAAGGACGCGTCGATCAGGTCGTGGTCGTGACCTGCGCGCCCGAAATACAGCGCGAACGGGTGATGAAGCGGCCGGGAATGACGGCGGAAAAATTCGCGATGATCCTCGCGCGCCAAGTGCCCGACAGCGAAAAGCGCGCACGGGCGGATCACATCATCGACACGAGCGACAGTTTTGATGTCACGCGCGGGCAGATCCGGTCGGTCGTCGACCGATTGCGCTCGAGCTAGGGCGTGGATGGGCGGCCTCAACCCTGGTTTTTCGCCCACACAATGGTCCAAGTTGCTAGTATTCACTCGCGTGGGATTGATTCGCTCCGATCCAGCGTGACCCGGGAGAGACTGCATGCGTGAAATCATTTTCGACACGGAAACGACCGGCCTCGACAGCCGCGACGATCGCGTGATCGAAATCGGCGGCGTCGAGCTCGAGAACCAGTTTCCGACAGGGCGCACCCTGCATCTCTACATCAATCCGGGCGACCGCAAGGTTCATCCGGATGCCTTGGCCGTTCACGGGATCACCGACGAGTTCCTCAAGGACAAGCCGAGCTTTGCCGATGTCGCCGACCAGATCCTCGACTTCTTCGGCGGCGCGCGCTGGGTAGCACACAACGCGACGTTCGATATCAGCTTCATCAATGCTGAATTTGGCCGTTTGGGTCTTCCGTCAGTGGCCGGCGAACACGTGACGGACACGCTTGCGCTTGCCAGGCGAAAACATCCGATGGGCCCGAATTCGCTCGATGCTCTCTGCCGCCGGTATGGCATCGACAATTCCCACCGCGCCAAGCACGGCGCGCTGCTCGACTCGGAACTGCTCGCGGAAGTCTACATCGAGATGATCGGCGGCCGACAGGCGGCGCTCGGCCTTGTGACGAGCGTGGCCGGGGGCCAGACGCTTGAAGCGGAGGACGGGCCGATCATCGTCCTTGAGAGACCGAGACCCTTGCCCGCCCGGTTGACCGAGGTCGAGATCGCGGCGCATGCCGCGCTCATCGCCAAGATCGGCACCAAGGCAATCTGGTCGAAATACGAGCGCTGAAAATAAAAAAGACCCGGCGAAAACCGGGCCTTTTCTAAAGCGGTGAAGCAATTCCAGGAAAAGTGTGTAGCCGTTTTCCGTCCGGAATTGCGTCGTCCAAAGAGTTCGATGGCCGATCAGTTGGCCGTGTCGTTGCTGTTGGCGACCTGAGTGCGGACCTTTTCTTCAGCCATGCGCTGCGCGAACATCTGGGCGAAATCGATTGGGTCGATCATCAGCGGCGGGAAGCCGCCGTTGCGGGTCGCGTCGGCGACGATCTGGCGCGCAAACGGGAAGAGCAGCCGCGGGCACTCGATGAAGAGCAGCGGCAGCATGTGTTCCTGCGGGAAGCCGGAAACGCGGAACACGCCGCCATAGGCGAGTTCGACGTTGAACAGAACCTTGTCGCCGTCCTTTGCTTCCGCGTTCAGCGAAAGAACGACGTCAAAATCGTTCTCGGCGAGCGGATTGGCGTTGACGTTGACATTGATGTTGATCGACGGTGCTCGCTCGCGAGCCTGCAGAGAACGCGGCGCACCGGGATTCTCGAAGGAAAGATCCTTGACATACTGGGCCAGGATATTGAGGGCAGGGCTTTGCTGGGCGCCGCCGTTGCCATTGGATGCGGTATCAGTCGTCATAAGAGTTTCCTCGGACTTCAAATCGGTGAGGCCATCTAACATTTCGGACTTGGGCTTACAACCCTTGCCAGCCGGGCCCTTTTTGGGGGAGCGGGCACGCGATTTTCGCGCTTTCCCGTAGCTCTGCGGCACGCATTATAACCCTGTTGCCGCGGAAATGGGCCAAAAGCGCGAAGCAGCCTCCCGCCTGCTATCGTTCTTGATTTCTACCGGGAAATCCGATTCGTGGGCGAGGACCCGTCGTCATCCTTCTTCTCGCGGGAGAATTCGTCCTCGTCCAGGTCGATGACGCGCGGTCCGGTGCGCCCTTCGCGCCCGCCAGGACCCGAGCGGTAGAAACCGGTTCCGGCCGTCACTATAGTCATTCTTGTCTGCAGGAATGTGGCGACGGCACGCCTTACCGGCGGCAGGAACAGGATGAGGCCGATGATGTCGCTGATGAAGCCCGGCACGATCAGGAGGATCGCTGCGACGAAGACCAGCGCGCCCTCGAGCACCTCGCGGCCCGGGTCACGTCCGGCGCGAGCGGACTCCTGCACACGGCGAAACACCTCGAAACCCTGGATTCGCAATAGCGCAATACCGACCGCGCCGCTCAGGAATACAAGGAGCAGCGTCATCAACAACCCGACTTCGCGACCGACGATGACGAAGCCGGCGATTTCCGCGAGCGGCAGCCCGAGGATGACGAGTGGCAGGATCAGGGAACGCATCGATGACGCTCGCCAGAAGATTCGTGCAATTGGTTGGCCTCCGGTTTAAGGGTGCGACATCGCCATTTGAATGGTTTATCCTTGCGGACTATATGGGATAGTAAGAGAAATTCTAACAGCGGTTCCGGGTGGAAATGGGCTCTTTCGACTTCATCACGTTTTTTTTCCTGATCGCTGCCGTGGTCATCTTTCTGCAGTTGCGCAGCGTTCTGGGGCGCCGTACCGGCAATGAACGCCAGCCTTTCGATCCATATTCGCCGCGCGAGGTGAGCAAGGGGCCGGAAAGCGCCGACAACGGCAAGGTCGTGCAGCTTCCCCGCCGCGAAAGTGCCGCCGAAGACGAGTCCCGCTACGCAGCCATCGATACCTTCGCCAAGGTCGGCACGCCCTTGAACGGCCAGCTCAGGGCCTTGAGCGACGCCGACCGCAGCTTCAGTCCGGAGGATTTCGTCAACGGCGCCAAGATGGCCTACGAGATGATCGTGATGGCTTTCGCCGATGGCGACCGCAAGACGCTGAAGGGACTTCTGTCGCGCGAAGTCTATGAGGGCTTCGATTCTGCCATTGCCGAACGGGAGGCCAAGGGCGAGGTCGTCAAGTCGACCTTTGTCGGCATCGAGAAGGCCGACATCACCCATGCCGAGATCAAGGACAACGAGGAAAACATCACCGTCCGGATCATCAGCCAGTTGATCTCCGCCACCTACGACAAGCAGGGCAAACTGATCGACGGCGATGCCGACTCCGTTGCCGAAGTGAATGACCTCTGGACTTTCTCGCGCGATATCCGATCGCGCGATCCGAACTGGAAACTGATCGCTACAGAATCGGAAAACTGAGGCGATCATGGCCTTTCAGCTCGAGCCGGTCGCCTTTTCCGAATTGCCCGGCTGGCAGTCGGACGATCCGACACCCGTTATCGCCGCTCTTCGCCGCTGCCATCACCACGTCACCACGACGAAACCCTACAAGACAGGCTCGCTCGGCATTTCCGTGGCCGACCTGTTGCCCGCTTTCGAGGCCGCCCGCGCGCAGGTTTCCGATGCGACGGCGGCGCGCGCCTTCTTCGAGGAGCGGTTTCTTCCGTTCAGGGTTCGAACCGGCGAGGGCGGTACGGGGTTCGTTACCGCTTTTTACGAACCGGAAATCGAGGTCCGTGCCGAACCGGACGAGATTTTTCGCTTCCCTTTCTACCGTCGGCCCGCCGATTTGATCGACATCGACGACGGCAACCGGCCGGAAGCCATGGATCCGTATTTCGCCTTTGGGCGCCTTCGCGGCGACAGGATCGAGGAGTATCCGGATCGCGAGGCGATCGAGCGGGGCCTGCTCGCGGGGCACGGGCTTGAGATTGCCTATGCCCGGTCGAAGGTCGACGTCTTTTTTGTTCATGTCCAGGGTGCGGCCCGGCTCGTCTATCCGGACGGATCGCGTCGCCGCATCACCTATGCGGCAAAGACCGGGCATCGCTTTTCCGCAATCGGAAAGCTGCTGATCGATCGCGGCGAGATCGAAGCCGCGACTGTGTCGATGGCCAGCATCCGCGCCTGGCTTGCGGCGCATCCCGAAAAGGTGGACGAGATCCTGTGGCACAATCGCTCCTTCATCTTTTTCCGCGAGGCGACGGTAGACGATGACGACCTCGGCCCGGTTGCTGCGGCCAAGGTGCCGCTGGAGCCCGGTCGATCGCTCGCGGTCGATCGGCTGATCCATACGTTCGGCGTCCCCTTCTATGTCGCCAGCGAGACCCTTACCCATCTCGATGGCGGACGCTCGTTCGCGCGTCTGATGCTCGCGCTGGACACCGGCTCGGCGATCGTCGGCCCCGCCCGCGGAGACATCTTCACCGGTTCCGGCGTTGAGGCGGGCAATCTGGCGGGATCGGTCCGCAATGCCGCGGACTTCTTCATCTTCGTTCCCCGAACGGCGGCGGCCAGATACCACCATGGCTAGGGAAAAGAAGCTTTCGCCCGAGGATCGCATTCTTTGGGGGAAGGTCGCACGGACGACCCGGCCGATGCCCGGCCGTATCGATGATCTCGCGGATCTGCTTGCCGAGGATCAGGAGGTTGCGCCTGCCGCGCCGGATTCGCCGAAGGTTGCGGCAGCCCCTCCTGAAAAAGCCGAACCGGGCTTTGCGCTGAGCAGTGGCAAGGCCGAGCGCCGTCACCATCCGCTTGAAAGACCGGTGAAGCGCAAGCTCGCAAAGGGCCGGCTGGCGCTGGAAGCGCGGATCGACCTGCACGGCATGATCCAGAGCGAAGCGCATGGCCTGCTTTTGCAGTTTCTGCTGAAGGCGCACGAGCGCGGCCTTCGCCACGTCCTGGTCATCACCGGCAAGGGCACGTCGCTCGGAAGCGACGGTGCGTTGAAGCGGGCGGTGCCGCTCTGGTTTTCGCTTCCGGAGTTTCGTTCGCTGATCTCGTCCTACGAGCCGGCGTCGCGGAACCATGGGGGCGAGGGCGCGCTCTATGTCCGCCTGGCGCGCGCCAAGGGAAGCGCGATATGACGCCCTTTGGCGAGGCCATGCGCGAACTGCGACGCAGAAAGGGTGTGTCGCAAAAGCAGATGGCGGCGGCGATCGGCGTTTCCGCGGCCTACCTTTCGGCGCTCGAGCATGGCAAACGCGGTGCGCCGAGCTTCGACTTTCTTCAGCGGGTCGCCGGCTATTTCAATGTGATCTGGGATGAGGCGGACGAGCTCTTTCGGATCGCCGATATTTCCGATCCGAAGGTGGTGCTGGACACGTCCGGCCTGCCGCCCGGCCACACCGCATTTGCCAACCGGCTGAGCGGGCGGATACGCGGTTTGTCGCAAGAGACGATCAGGGCGCTGGAAGATATTTTGGAAAAAGCCACAATTCCTGATAATGACAGGGGATGAAAGCCTGTTCCCGACCGCCAGGCGCGGTCCGGGATTTGGAAGCCGTGGACAAATTTCCTATAGTCCGTAAGGCCTCCGCGCTGTGATTCGCACCGAATCACGACGTCCGCAACCTGGAAAGACCTGAAGCCGAATGACCGATTTTCCTGAGACCGAAGCCGGCGCCATCGCCGAATATGGTGCCGATTCCATCAAGGTGCTGAAAGGGCTCGATGCCGTCCGCAAGCGGCCGGGCATGTATATCGGCGATACCGACGATGGCTCCGGTCTGCACCATATGGTCTATGAGGTCGTCGACAATGCCATCGACGAAGCGCTGGCCGGTCATGCCGATATCGTTACGGTGACCCTCAATCCCGAGGGTTCGGTAACGGTCACCGACAACGGCCGCGGCATTCCGACCGATATTCACAGGGAGGAAGGCGTGTCCGCCGCCGAGGTCATCATGACCCAGCTTCACGCCGGCGGAAAATTCGACCAGAATTCCTACAAGGTCTCGGGCGGCCTGCATGGTGTTGGCGTTTCGGTCGTCAATGCGCTCTCGACGTCCCTGAAGCTCAAGATCCGCCGCGGCGGCAAGATCCACGAGATGAGCTTCACCCACGGGGTTGCCGACGGTCCGCTCCAAGTGACGGGCGATGCCGGCACCGACACCGGCACGGAGGTCACCTTCCTGCCCAGCGAGCAGACCTTCTCGAACGTCGAGTTCGAATACACGACGCTCGAGCATCGCCTGCGCGAACTCGCCTTCCTGAATTCCGGCGTGCGTATCGTACTCACCGACAAGCGGCATTCAGACATCCGCCGCGATGAGATGATGTATGAAGGCGGGCTGGAGGCGTTCGTCGCCTATCTCGACCGCGCCAAGAAGCCGCTTGTGCACAGCCCGGTCTCGATCCGCGGCGAGAAGGACGGCATCACGGTTGAAGTGGCGATGTGGTGGAACGACAGCTACCACGAAAACGTGCTCTGCTTCACCAACAACATCCCGCAGCGTGACGGCGGCACCCATATGGCCGGCTTCCGCGGCGCGCTGACGCGCCAGGTGACGTCCTACGCGGAGTCGTCCGGGATAACCAAGAAGGAAAAGGTCACGCTTCAGGGCGAAGATTGCCGCGAGGGACTGACAGCCGTGCTGTCCGTCAAGGTGCCCGATCCGAAGTTCTCGTCGCAGACCAAGGACAAGCTCGTATCGTCCGAAGTCCGGCCCGTGGTCGAGAGCCTGGTCAACGAAGCGTTGAATTCCTGGTTCGAGGAGCATCCGAGCGAAGCCAAGGTTCTCGTCGGCAAGGTCGTCGAGGCGGCGGCGGCCCGCGAAGCGGCGCGCAAGGCGCGCGAGCTCACCCGCCGCAAGGGCGCGCTCGACATTTCATCGCTGCCCGGCAAGCTCGCCGACTGTTCCGAACGCGATCCGGCCAAGTCGGAACTGTTCCTGGTCGAGGGCGACTCGGCAGGCGGTTCGGCCAAGCAGGGCCGTTCGCGGGAAAGCCAGGCGATCTTGCCGCTGCGCGGCAAGATCCTCAACGTCGAGCGCGCGCGCTTCGACAAGATGCTGTCGAGTCAGGAAATCGGCACGCTGATCACGGCGCTCGGCACCTCGATCGGCAAGGACGAGTTCAATGCCGACAAGCTGCGCTACCACAAGATCATCATCATGACGGATGCCGACGTCGACGGCGCCCACATCCGCACGCTGCTGCTCACCTTCTTCTTCCGGCAGATGCCGGAACTGATCGAGCGGGGGCACCTCTATATCGCCCAGCCGCCGCTCTATAAGGTGACGCGCGGCAAGTCCACGCAGTACCTGAAGGACGAGAAGGCGCTCGAAGATTACCTGATCAGCATGGGTCTCGAGGAAGCCTCGCTCGCGCTCGCGACCGGCGAGGTGAGAGCCGGGCAGGACCTGCGCGAAGTCATCAACGACGCGCTGCGCGTGCGTTCGCTGATGGACGGGCTGCATTCCCGCTACAACCGGGCGATCGTCGAGCAGGCCGCCATCGCCGGTGCTCTGAATGTCGAACTGAATGGTCGCCGCGATGAATACCAGGACGTGGCGGCGGAAGTAGCGCGACGCCTCGACGTCATCGCCGAGGAGACCGAGCGCGGCTGGGTCGGGACGGTCACCGCGGAAGGCGGCTTGAGGCTCGAGCGCATGGTTCGCGGCGTCAAGGAAGTCGCGGTGCTCGACATGGCGCTGATCGGCTCCTCCGATGCCCGCCACATCGATCAGCTGACGGCCAAGCTGAAGGAAGTCTATGCCGAGCCACCGGTGCTGCGCCGCCGTGACGGCACCCAGGACATCAGCGGACCGCGTGCTCTGCTCGACGCGATCTTCGCGGCGGGTCGCAAGGGCCTCTCGATGCAGCGCTACAAGGGTCTCGGCGAGATGAACGCCGAGCAGCTCTGGGAAACGACGCTCGATCCGAACGTCCGTTCGCTGCTCCAGGTGAAGGTTTCCGATGCGACAGACGCCGACGGTCTGTTCTCGCGGCTGATGGGCGACGAGGTGGAGCCGCGACGCGATTTCATCCAGGAAAACGCGCTGAGCGTCGCCAATCTGGATATCTGATAAGCTTGATTGCGGGATCGCAAAATCGCCGGCGCCGAAAGGCGCCGGTTTTCTTTTGTGTGATCAGTCGGCTTTGAACCGGCCTTCGAAAACGAAGTCGGCAAGCGGTTTGCGCTGGCTCGGCTTTTCCCGCTCGCGCAGATCGTCCGGCAGCGTCGACGGGTCGGCAAGTCTGCCGATCGCGACGGCAGCTTCTACCCGATAATGCTCCGGCACGCCGAGCACGCGCATGGCCTTGTCCCGATCGATCCCCGCCATCCCATGCGCGTACAGACCGGCAAGTCGCGTCTGCAGCGCGAGCGCGAACCATGCGGCACCGGTGTCAAAGGCGTGGGTGTAGGCGGGGCGCATCTCGCCGTTCGACGTAAGCCTGTGGGTCTTTGAAAGAATGATCACGATCGCCGAGGCATTTTTCGCCCAGCGCTGATTGCTTTCGTCGAGGATGTCGAGCAACGACGCAAAGTGCTCGGTGCCGCGCCGGGCATAGACGAAGCGCCAAGGCTGGACGTTGGCCGCCGAAGGCGCCCAGCGGGCCGCCTCAAAAAGGCCAAGCAGATCCTTTTCGCTGATTTCCTCGCCGGTAAAGGCGCGCGGCGACCAGCGCTCCAGGAAGATCGAGTGGATCGGGTGGTCGGCTCTTCTATGGTTGATTTCTGTCACGAACGAACATCCTTATTGCGCGTGAATCCTCTTGGGGTATCCCGACGTTCCAATGGTGGCCGGGAGGGCGGATTCGGCGTCACGCTACAAAAGTTCCAGCATTGATGGAACTGCAACATGAGTATGGGAGGGAACGATGGACGAAGCGACCTTCAGGCATTGGTCGGCCAAGGCGGCGGAATGGGGTGTGGAGTACCGGCAATCGCTTCGGGATCACCCCGTCCGGGCGCAGACGACTGCCGGCGAGATAGCCGGCCAAATCGCGCAATCTCCTCCCGAAGTCGGTGAGGCCATGGAGCGGATCTTCGAGGATTTCGAGACGATCATCATGCCCGGCATGACTCATTGGCAGCACCCGCGTTTCTTTGCCTATTTCCCTGCCAATGCCGCGCCCGTTTCCGTCGTCGCTGAATATCTTGTCACCGCGGTTGCGGCGCAATGCATGCTCTGGCAGACCTCGCCGGCGGCGACCGAGCTCGAGACGAAGATGCTCGATTGGCTGCGGCAGGCGATCGGCCTTCCGGCGGCCTTTTCCGGCGTCATCCAGGATTCGGCCTCCTCCGCCACACTCTCTGCCGTCCTTGTGATGCGGGAAAGGGCTCTCGCCTGGAACGGCAATCGCACAGGGCTCGCCGCCAATCCCAGGATCCGCATCTATTCCTCCGATCAGGTCCACACCTCGATCGATCGTGCCATCTGGGTGAGCGGCATAGGCGAAGAGAACCTCGTCCGCATACCGACCGCCGGTGAGCTTCGGGGAATGGATTGTACTGCCCTTGCAGCGGCAATCGAGGCGGATCGCAACGCGGGCTATATTCCGGCGGGCATCATCGCCTGCACCGGCGGCACCAGCACAGGCGCCTGCGATGAGATTGCCGAAGTCGTCCGCGTCGCGAGAGAACACGGGCTCTACGTCCATGTGGATGCTGCCTGGGCGGGCTCGGCGATGATCTGCGAGGAATTCCGCGAGCTCTGGGAGGGTGTCGAGGGCGCCGATTCGGTCGTCTTCAACCCGCACAAGTGGCTCGGTGCCCAGTTCGACTGTTCCGCCCATTTCGTCCGCAGCCCGGACGATCTGGTCCGCACGCTGGCAATCCAGCCGGAATATCTGAAGACGCACGGGCAGGACGGGATTATCAACTATTCCGAATGGTCCGTGCCGCTCGGGCGGCGCTTCCGGGCGCTGAAGCTGTGGTTCCTGCTGCGCTTCCACGGGCTGTCCGGACTGAGGCAGATGATCCGCAACCATGTACGCTGGTCGGAGGCGCTCGCCGAGCGTTTGCGGAACGAACCGGGCTTCGAAATCGTTACTGAACCGGTCCTGTCTCTCTTTTCGTTTCGACATGCCGGCGGCTCCGATGCCGACGCCCATAACCTCGCCCTGGTGAAGGCGATCAACGATGACGGCCGCATCTACCTGACGCAGACGCGTGTCGACGGGCGCATCGCCATCCGGTTTCAGGCGGGACAATTCAGCATGGCCGAGGAGGATGCAGAAACGGCGTTCAGGACCATTGTCGAGCTGGCGAAAAAAGTTGTATAAGTTCTGTAGACTTTTTCCGAGGAAGGACGCGCCATGAACTTGAAAGATCCGTCGCTGTTTCGCCAGGCCGCTCTCGTGGGTGAAAACTGGATCGAAGCCGACCCAAAAAACGCGATCGAGGTGAACAACCCGGCGACCGGCGAGATCATCGGCCGTGTCCCGAAACTCGGCGCCGCCGAGACGCGGGCTGCGATCGAGACCGCCGCACGGGCGCAAAAGGAATGGGCGGCGAAGACCGCCAAGGAGCGCGCGGACGTCCTGCGCCGCTGGTTCGAGTTGATGATCGAAAACAAGGACGATCTCGGCCGGATCCTGACACTCGAGCAGGGCAAGCCGCTCGCGGAAGCGACCGGCGAGATCGTCTATGGCGCAAGCTTCATCGAGTGGTTCGCCGAAGAGGCGCGTCGCGTCTATGGCGACCTTGTGCCCGGCCACCAGAAGGACAAGCGCATCCTGGTGATGAAGCAGCCAATCGGCGTCGTCGCCGCGATCACGCCATGGAACTTCCCGAACGCGATGATCACCCGCAAGGCTGGTCCCGCCTTTGCGGCCGGTTGCGCCATGGTGCTGAAGCCGGCCGGGCAGACGCCCTTCTCCGCGATCGCCATCGCGGTGCTCGCAGAGCGCGCCGGCATGCCGAAGGGCCTCTTTTCCGTCATCACCGGCTCGGCACGCGACATCGGCGCCGAAATGACCTCCAACCCGACAGTCCGCAAGCTGACCTTCACCGGTTCCACGGAGGTCGGCGCCGAGCTCTACCGCCAGAGCGCCGGCACGATCAAGAAGCTCGGCCTGGAACTCGGCGGCAATGCGCCCTTCATCGTTTTTGATGACGCCGATCTCGATGCAGCCGTCGAGGGCGCGCTGATCGCGAAGTTCCGCAACAACGGCCAGACGTGCGTCTGCGCCAACCGAATCTATGTTCAGGACGGCGTCTACGAGGCCTTCTCCGAGAAGCTTGCCGCTGCGGTTGGCAAGCTGAAGACCGGCAACGGCATGGAGGAGGGCGTCATTCTTGGTCCGCTGATCGACCAGCCGGCGCTCGCCAAGGTCGAGGAGCATGTGGCCGATGCGCTTGCCAAGGGCGCTCGCGTCGTCCAGGGCGGCCGACGCCACGCTCTCGGAGGCACGTTCTTCGAGGCGACGGTGCTCGCCGATGTCACGCAGGGCATGGCGGTCGCGCGGGAAGAGACTTTTGGGCCGGTCGCGCCGCTCTTCCGCTTCAAGCACGAGGCAGACGTCATCCACCAGGCGAATGACACCGAATTCGGCCTCGCCTCCTATTTCTACGCCAAGGACCTGGCTCGCGTCTTCCGCGTCGCGGAAGCGCTGGAATACGGCATGGTCGGCGTCAACACCGGCCTGATCTCGACCACCGAGGCGCCCTTTGGCGGCGTCAAGCTTTCCGGCCTTGGCCGTGAGGGCTCGAAATACGGCATCGAAGAGTTCATGGAGATCAAATACGTCTGCCTCGGCGGCATCGCCTGAGGTAACGGCTCTCCCGTGCTCCAATCCGACCGGCCGGAAAGTTCTGGCCGGTTTTTTCTTTTGCCGGTAAGACGTTACCGACTCGATACTAATGAGAAGAATGCGAACTGCCCCTCACCCCCAGCCCTCTCCCCGTTCGCGGGGGAGAGGGTGTCTTGTGGCGAAGGCGTGCCGCGTGTCCCTTCTCCCCGCCTGCGGGGAGAAGGTGGCGGCAGCCGGATGAGGGGCAGATTGCGGCCAGCCGATCCGGAAAAGACAGGAGAGCGATCAATGCCCGCCCCGAAAAACCCCTTTAAAGCGGCGATCCGCGAAAATCGTTTCCAGCTCGGCCTGTGGGTGGCGCTGGCGAGCCCCTACGCCGCCGAAGTCGTGGCTGACAGTGGCTACGATTGGCTGCTGATCGACGGCGAACACGCGCCGAACGATCTGCCGCTTCTTTCGGCGCAGTTCCGCGCGATCTCCGGGCGCGGCAGCCATCCGATCGTTCGTCTTCCCGTCGGCGATACGGCGCTTATCAAGCAGGCGCTCGACACTGGCGTTCAGACGCTGCTCATCCCGATGGTCGATAGCGTCGAGCAGGCGCAGCAATTGGTCCGCGCCGTCCGTTATCCGCCGCACGGCATTCGCGGCGTCGGCGCCGCGCTTGGCCGTGCCTCGAATTTCGGGCGGATTGGCGACTATCTGAAGACCGCCAACGAGGAGATCTGCCTCATCCTGCAGATCGAGAGCCGCAAGGGATTGGACGCAATCGATGAGATCGCTGCGCTCGATGGGGTCGACGGCCTCTTCATCGGTCCGGCCGACCTCGCCGCCGACATGGGCCACCTCGGCAACTCGGGTCATCCGGAAGTCCGGGCCGCCATCGTCGATGCTTTTGCGCGCATCAAGCGTGCCGGCAAGGCGCGCGGCATCATGACCCTCGATCTCGTCCAGGCACGTGATTATCGCGATCTCGGCGCCGATTTCATGGCCATCGGCACCGATGTCACGCTCCTCGTCAGCGCGACTGAGCGCCTGCGCGAGGAATTTTCAGGCGAGCAACAGACCTCGAGACCACCATCCGGCTACTGAGCGGCCCGCCGAGTTCTGCAAGCCTTTAGTCGGCTACGGAATTGATTGCAGCAACGTCTCCCGCGCCGATTTCAAATGCCGACGGCAAGCCTGGTCCACCTGCTTCGGGTCGCGCGACTGGAGTGCGGCGATATAGGCGAGATGCTCTTCGAGTGCGCGCGCATTGCGCTCCCGCGAGTTGGCCTTGTTCCACTGATAGTGATAGTGGAAGACGATCGCGATGATGTCGTAGAAATCGATGATGAAACGGTTGCTGGATGATTTATGCACCAGCAGGTGAAAGCGCTCGTCGAGCTCGGAGAATTCCTTGTAGCGTTTGTCGATATCGGCAAGGATCGCGCGGTGCACGGCCTCGATCGTCTTCAGCTCTTCCCAGGCCGGGTGGTCCTCCGGCAGGTCGACGAAACTCGCCGCGGACCTGAGCTCGAACATTTCCCGCACTTCCGTCAGTTCGAGCGCGAACTCGCGGGTAAAGCCCTTCAGCACCCAGTGGCTGTTCGGTCGCTTCTCGATCAGGCCGAAGCGGCTGAAGCGGATCAGGAACTCGCGCACGCTCGTCGTGCCGGTGCCGATTTCGCGCGCGAGTTCGAGCTCGTTGATCTGCATACCGGGTTCGGCGCCGCCGGCCAGAATCCGGCGCATGAAACTGCGTTCGATGATTTCCGCAAGCGAATTGGTCTCTTCCGTCGGAAAATAGTCGGAGGGTTCGGGACGGCGCAGCACGATTTTCCGGCGCTTGTCCCAGATGATCAGCTTGAGTTCCTCGCAGCGGGCGAGAATGGCGCGGACGGTGGTGCGGCTTACCCCGAGCACCTGCCCGAGTTCGGGCTCGGACGGCAGCGTGGAGGTCTCCGCCAAGAGCTTCAGGCAGCGATTGAAGGCATCCTTGAAAACGGTGTTCTGCTTCGCCATGGACGGTCCGGCCGGTTCCCTATTGCTGCGGGCATAGCCCGAAACTTGTTACTGATCTATCGCGCGGCGCGTCTTGCCGGATGTGGGGAACGGTTGCTTCGGCACTGTGAATTGCTGTGTCATCGGAAACCGTCCGAAGGAATCACGCTGTAGCCCGGGAGCGCGCATTTGTCTTGGCGGCTATGGGCATATTTCAACATCTGATGGCTCCCGTCTCCGCACGCCCGCTTCGGCCGACGACGCCCGTCGGCCCAGTTTTCGATCATAATACCTGTTGACGTATTTCTGTCTATTGTGGATAAAAGACAAATTGATTGTGCGACCGTTGCACATGAACGAAATCCAGGAGTGCCGCTTTTGTCCGCCCCGTCTTCAATCCTTCTTTCGCCGGAGGACAATGTCGCCGTAGCGACCTTTCCGATCGAGGCAGGGCAGCCGCTTCCGGGCGGCGCCAGGGCCAAGGTGCGGATCGAGCCCGGGCACAAGGTGGCGGTGCGGGCGATCGGAAGCGGCGAGCCGGTGATCAAGTACGCCCAGGCGATCGGTCGTGCGACCAGCGACATCGGCGCGGGAGATCACGTGCATTCGCACAACCTCGCCTTCGACCAGGACCGTCTTGCGATCGGCGCCGCCGTTGCGCCCGAATCCGCAAGCGCCGCCGACAAGGCGCGGACGTTCCTCGGTTACCGCAGGGACGACGGACGGGCCGCCACACGCAACTATATCGGCATCGTCGCCAGCGTGAACTGTTCCACCACGGTCTGTCGCGCCATCGCCGACGAGGCCAACCGGCGCATTCTGCCGCGATATGAGGGCATCGATGGCTTCGTGCCGATCGTGCATGATCAGGGCTGCGGCATGTCGTCCACCGGCGACGGAATGAAGAACCTGCACCGGACGCTTGCCGGCTATGCCCGCCACGTCAATTTCGGCGGCGTGCTGATGGTCGGACTCGGTTGCGAGGTCAACCAGCTGACGCTCTACGGCCAAAGCGGCTCCGGCGCCGAAAAGCGCCACTTCAACATCCAGGAGGCCGGCGGATCCCGCCGCTCTGTCGAGCGCGCGCTCGGCGTGCTTGATGAAATCGCCCAGGAAGTCGCGACAGCGCGGCGGGTGCCGATACCGGTCAGCGAGATCATTGTCGGCCTGCAATGCGGCGGCTCCGACGGTCTTTCGGGCGTCACGGCCAACCCCGCACTCGGCGCGGCGGTCGATATTCTCGCCGGTGCCGGCGGCACCGCGATCCTCTCGGAAACCTCGGAGATCTACGGCGCCGAACATCTCTTGCGCAGCCGCGCGGTCAATGAAGACGTGGGAGTGAAGCTCGACAGCTTGATTTCCTGGTGGGAAAACTACGTTGCGTTGCACGGGGCATCGCTCGACAACAATCCTTCGCCGGGCAACAAGCGCGGCGGCCTCACCACCATCCTGGAAAAGTCGCTCGGCGCGGTTGCGAAGGGCGGACGCTCGCCGTTGACGGCTGTCTACAATTACGCCGAACGCGTAACCGAGCACGGGCTGGTATTCATGGATACACCGGGCTACGATCCGGTTTCGGCAACCGGCCAGGTCGCCGGCGGTGCCAACGTCATTGCCTTTACCACTGGACGCGGCAGCTGTTTCGGCTGTCGCCCCGCGCCATCGATCAAGCTCACAAGCAACACGCCGCTTTATCGCGCCATGGAGGAAGACATGGACATCGATTGCGGTGTGATCGCTTCGGGGGAGGCGACCATCGCCGGGCTTGGCCGCGAAATCTTCGAACTGATCATCGATACCGCTTCCGGCCGCAAGACCAAGAGCGAACTGTTCGGCTACGGTGACAATGAATTCGTTCCCTGGCATCTGGGGGCGACACTCTGACGATGTGAGAAATGCACATCCTTGGAGGGAGGAGACAGGGAATGCAGACGAGAAAAATCGGCCGAACGGATCTCTCCGTGACCGAATACAGCTTCGGCGCGGCCGGGCTTGGCGGCCTCTATCGCGAATGCACGCGCGAAGCCGCAATGGCGACGCTCGATGCCGCCTGGGCCGCCGGCATACGCTATTTTGATGTAGCGCCTTATTACGGCTTGGGATTGGCCGAGCGGCGCGTCGGCGATTTCCTGCAGGACAAGCCGCGCGACAGCTTCGTGCTCTCGACAAAGGTTGGCCGCCTGCTTCGTCCGGTGCCGGAAGCCGACGTTCCCGACTATTCTTACGTCAAACCGCTGAATTTCGACGTCACCTTCGACTACAGCTATGACGCGATCATGCGGTCCGTCGAATTCAGCTATGCGCGCCTCGGTCTCAATCGCATCGACATCCTGTATGTCCATGACATCGGCGTCTACACCCACGGTGCCGCAAAGAATGCCGTGTTCTTGCGGCAACTGATGGATTCTGGCCTGAAGGCTCTGGAAGAGTTGAAATCGAACGGTGTCATCTCGGCCTATGGCTTGGGCGTCAACGAGGTGCCCGTCTGCCTTGAGGTCATGCGGCGGGCCGATATCGACTGCATCCTCCTGGCCGGGCGGTACACGCTTCTCGACCGCTCGGCGGTCGCCGAGTTGCTCCCTCTCTGCGAAAAGAAGGGGACGTCGCTCGTCGTTGGCGGCGTGTTCAATTCCGGCATTCTCGCCACCGGTCCGGTGGACGGCGCGCATTTCGACTACATGCCGGCGAGCGAAGATGTGCGAACGCGGGTTGCGGCGATGGAAAAAATCGCACGCGACCGCGACATGCCGCTTGCGGCACCCGCGCTCCAGTTTCCACTTTCCAATTCGCAGGTTGCGTCGGTTCTGCTCGGTACCGCGAAGCCTTCAAGCCTCGAGCGCAATATGGAACTCACCCGCCGCAAGATCGCTGCGGAAGAGTTCGCCGCCTTCGAACCTCACACGCTCGTCGCACCCGAACTCGGGCTCGAGGCGGTACGGGCCTGATACATGACGCTGCGCTCGCTTGATGCCGGCGCGGCGGCCAGAAAGGGGATGCCGGTACGCCGCTGGCCTGTCCGGAAACTGAAATGCCTATGAAAACAGGTTGTTGCGTCTGGGAGGAGCGCAATGAAATGGAACCGGCGGGACGCTTGCCATTTCAAAGTCACTGCGCTAGCGTACCAATCTGTTTTTTATAGATAAAAGATCGATCCGTATGCACCTTGCGGATCGCATTCGATAACGGAACAGGTGTAGTTGAGAGGAGAACCCGATGAGCATCACAAAGCACATTCTATCCCGCCGTGCCTTCACGGCACTTGCCGGTGCCGCCTTCCTTGCGACGATGGCGCCGGTCGCGTCATTCGCCCAGGACGTCACGATCCCGATCATCGTGAAGGACACCACTTCCTTCTATTGGCAGATCGTTCTTGCGGGTGCGCGCGCCGCCGGTAAGGACCTCGGCGTGAACGTGCCGGAGCTTGGCGCCCAGTCTGAATCGGACATCAACGGCCAGATCAGCATTCTCGAAAACGCCGTCGCCGGCTCGCCGGCCGCGGTCGTGATCTCGCCGACCGAGTTCAAGGCGCTCGGCAAGCCGATCGACGAGGCAGCAAAATCGGTTCCGATCATCGGCATCGACTCGGCGGCTGATTCGAAGGCCTTCACCTCGTTCCTGACGACCGACAACGTCCAGGGCGGTCGCATCGCCGCGGATGGGCTCGCCGCGGCAATCAAGGAGGCGACAGGCAAAGAGGAAGGCGAAATCGCCATCATCACCAGCCTGCCGGGTGTCGGGTCTCTCGACCAGCGCCGCGACGGCTTCCTCGACCAGGTCAAGACCAAGTATCCGGGCTTCAAGGTCGTTGCCGACAAATATGCGGATGGCCAGGCCACGACCGGTCTCAACATGATGACCGACCTGATCACCGCCAACCCGAACCTCGTCGGCGTTTTCGCCTCCAACCTGATCATGGCGCAGGGCGTTGGCCAGGCGATCGCCGAGAACAAGCTCGGCGACAAGATCAAGGTGATCGGCTTCGACAGCGACGAAAAAACCGTCGGCTTCCTCAAGGAAGGCGTGCTCGCGGGTCTCGTCGTGCAGGATCCTTATCGCATGGGTTATGATGGCGTGAAGACGGCGCTTGCGGTTTCGAAGGGCGAGAAGGTCGAAGCGAACGTCGATACCGGCGCGAACCTCGTCACCAAGGCCAACATGGCCGAGCCGAAAATCGACGCGCTTTTGAACCCGAAGGTAAACTAGACCTGGAGGCGTAAAGGCTACAGCGCCCTTTGCGCGTCTGATCAGACGCGCGGCGCTGTGGGCGGCGGTGGGTACGAGGGGCGCCGTCGCCATCCGGGTTGGCGCATAACCCCGGGGAGCAATTTTCGGGGTTATGCGCGGATAGGCGTTGCAGCGGCGCGTCGGCTTTGACGCGCATGCGCTGTTGAGGAGGAGGCATTCATGATTGGACTTCAAGAGGTCGGCCATCGACACGCGCTCACAACCCCCGCCGGCCACCCCGTTCCCAAGGGTGAGCCAATCCTCGAATTGCACAGCCTGCGCAAGAACTACGGCGCCGTCGAAGCGCTGAAGCCGGCAACCATGACATTCCTCTCCGGCGAGGTGCACGCTATCGTCGGCGAAAACGGCGCCGGCAAGTCGACGCTGATCAAACTGCTGACAGGCGTGATAACCCGAACCTCGGGCGAAATCCTCTGGTGTGGCGAACCGGTCCAACTCGCGAACCCCAACGAGGCGATTTCGCGTGGCATCAACGCCGTCCACCAGGAAGTCGTGCTCTGCCCCCACCTGAGCGTCGCGGCCAACATGTTCCTCGGTGACGAGATGAACAGGCGCGGCCTGATGCGCAAGCGCGCAATGACCGACGCGGCCCAAGGGGTGCTCGATGATCTCGGTTTCAACCTGCCCGCAGGCGCTGTCCTGGGCAGCCTGACGATCGGCCAGCAGCAACTGGTCGCGACAGCGCGGGCAGCGATGCGCGGCACTCAGTTCCTGATCTTCGACGAGCCGACGGCCTATCTTACGCGCCAGGAATCCGAGCAGCTGTTCCGCCTCATTCGCCGGTTGCAGAGCGAAGGTGTCACGATCGTCTATATCAGCCACCGCCTGGAGGAGGTGTTCGAGCTTGCCGACCGGGTCTCCGTCCTGCGCGACGGCACCCATGTCGGCACCCGGGCGATCGGCGAGACGAACGAGGCCGAGCTGATCGCGCTGATGATCAATCGCACGATTGAACAGATTTATCACAAGGAACATTTTCCCGCCGGCGAGACGCTCGTTGAAACGCGCGGGCTCTCCGGTCCGGGCTTTGCCGACGTGTCTCTGACGGTAAAGGCCGGCGAGATCGTCGGCCTCTACGGCCTGATCGGTGCCGGCCGCAGCGAATTTGCACTCGGCCTCTATGGCCGCCACCGGCTGAGTGCCGGAGAGGTCTTCTGGCAGGGAAGCAAGGTTGACATCGACAGCGAGCGAAAGGCGATGGAGCTCGGGATTGCGCTCGCGCCGGAGAGCCGCCGTGACCAGGGGCTCTGCCTCAACCTGCCGATCGGCCTCAACATCAACCTGCCGGTTTTCCGCAAGCTGACGCGCGGACTGACGATCAACCGCGCCGAGGAGGCCGCGAACGCCGACCGCCAGATCAGGGATCTGAAGATCAAGACGCCGTCGCGCCGGGTTCTGGCATCGGCCATGTCCGGCGGCAACCAACAGAAGATCGTCATCGGAAAGTGGCTGAGCCACGGGGCGAAGCTGTTCATCTTCGACGAACCGACCGTCGGCGTCGATGTCGGCACCAAGGCCGAAATCTATCGGCTTTTCGCGCGGCTCCTGGAGAAAGGTGCGGGCATTATCCTGATCTCGTCCTACCTGCCGGAGGTCTACGAACTGTCGGACCGGCTGCATGTCTTCCGGCAGGGGCGGATTGTGGGAAGCCACGGCTACCGCACGGCCAGCCACGAAGAAGTGCTGGCGCAGGCGATCGGCGCGTGATTGCGCGAACAGGGCACAAGGGACTGCAGGGAGGAACGACATGAGTGTGGAAACGGTTGAAACCAGCGCAGGGCCGACGCCGAGGAAGGGAATCAGCATCCTGTTCGGCCTGACGCTGGTCGGGCTGCTGCTCTTCCTCTGGCTGCTCCTTGGCTTCGCGACCAACAGCTTCTGGACGCCGAACAATATCAGCAACCTCCTGCGCCAGGGCGCAATGACGGCGATCCTCGCCGTCGGCCAGACCTTCGTGATCATCACAGCCGGCATCGACCTTTCGGTCGGGGCGGTCGTCGGCTTCACCAGCGTCATCGTCGCATGGCTGCTGGCCGCCGGCGTTCCCCTGTGGCTTGCCCTCCTCGCCACCTTGGCGATCGGCGTCCTGATCGGCGCCTTCCACGCCTTCGGCATCGTCCGCATGGGTCTGCCGGCCTTCATCATCACGCTGGCAACGCTGACCTCTCTGCGGGGCATCGGGCTGCTCATCACCAACGGCTCGACGATATCGATCACCAACGAGGCCTTCACCAATTTCTCGCGGGCCGATTTCCTCGGTGTGCCGAGCCTGTTCTGGATGGTGATCGTTGTCGCCGTGCCGGCCTATATCTTCCTGCATTTGAGCCGTTTCGGCCGTTATCTCTTTGCCGTCGGCTCGAACAGCGAGGCGGCCCGCCTTTCCGGCGTCAACGTCAACCGCACGACCTATCTCGCCTATATCCTGTCATCAACCTGCGCCGCCTTTGTCGGCCTGCTGCTTGCCTCGCGCATCGGCATCGGCAACGCCACGCAGGCGGAGGGCTGGGAACTGCAGGCGATCGCCTCATCGGTGATCGGCGGCACAAGCCTGTTCGGCGCCGTCGGTTCAGTCCACGGCCCACTGCTCGGCGCTTTCATTCTTGCGACGATCAACAACGGCGCCAATCTGTTGAACGTCAATTCCTTCTGGCAGCGCATCATCACCGGGCTGCTGATCATCGTCATCGTCTACTTCGACCAGCTCCGCCGGCGGGGCGAGCGATGACCGGGGTTGCCGGTATGAAGGCCGTCCTCTGTCCGGAGCCGGGCCGCCTCGAGATCGTCGACCGCAGTCGGCCCGCGGCGCCGGCCGCCGGCTGGGTGCGCCTCGCCGTCAGCCATGTCGGGATTTGCGGTACCGACTACCACATCTTCGAAGGCAAGCATCCCTTCCTGCAATATCCCCGCGTGATGGGGCACGAAATCTCGGCAAAGGTGATCGAAGCCGGACCTGAAACGTCGCTCGCGCCCGGAACGCTGGTGGTGGTCAATCCCTATCTCTCCTGCGGAAGCTGTGTGGCCTGCAGAAGCGGAAAGCCGAATTGCTGTACGGCGATCCGTGTACTCGGCGTGCACACCGACGGTGCCTTCTGCGAGGAGATCGTCATGCCGGAAGGAAATCTCTATCCGGCTCATGATCTGGCGCCGGAAGCCGCCGCTACGGTCGAGTTCCTGGCAATCGGCGCCCATGCCGTGCGCCGGTCGAAGGCAGCGCCCCCTGCCCGTTCGCTGGTCATCGGCGCTGGCCCGATCGGCCTCGGGACGGCGATCTTCTCGCGCATCGCCGGACACGACGTGACGCTTCTCGACACGAGCGTGGAACGGCTGGCCTTCGCCGCCGACAGGCTCGGCTTCTCGCAGCGCATCGTTGCCGACGGCGACACGGAACGTGCGGTCGCGCGGGCGACGGATGGCGATGGCTTTGATGTCGTCTTCGATGCGACAGGCAACACGACGTCGATGGAACGGTCGTTCGCCCACGTCGCCCATGGCGGAACGCTGGTCTTCGTCAGCGTGGTCAAGGACGAGATCCGCTTCTCCGATCCGGAATTCCATAAGCGCGAGATGACCTTGGTCGCCAGCCGCAATGCCACACGAGTGGATTTCGATCATGTCGTCGCGTCGATCCGTGACGGGCTGGTGCCGGTCGACACGCTGATCACCCATCGCACGACACTCGCTGAGGCGGTGAACGATCTGCCGCGCTGGGCGCAAGACAAGGCCGGCCTGGTCAAGGCCGTCATCAAGGTGGATACCGCATGACCTTGATCGATGCGCACCAGCATTATTGGACGCTCGGCCTTGGCCATAACGACTGGCCTGAGCCGGATCTCGCGCCGATCTATCGCGATTTCGGGCCGGAGGACCTCAAGCCTAACCTGGCCGCCGCAGGAATTTCGCGGACCGTTCTCGTCCAGGCTGCACCGAACGTGACGGAGACCGAGTTCCTGCTTTCCGTCGCCGAACAAGAGGAGAGTGTGGCGGCCGTAGTCGGTTGGGTCAATATTCTGGCCGCCGATGCCGCTTCAGAAATCAGGCGCCTAAAGGCTAACCCGAAGTTCAAGGCCATCCGCCCGATGCTGCAATCCATTTTGGAGACCGCCTGGATCCTGCAGCCGCAGGCAATCGCCACGCTGCAGGCGCTGCCGGGACTGGATATGCGGTTTGACGCTCTGATCCAGCCGCGGCATTTGCCGGTCATTGCGGCCCTTGCCGCTGAGGTGCCCGAGCTTGCGATCGTCGTCGACCATGGCGCCAAACCCTTTATCGCCGCCGGAAAGATGGAGCCGTGGCAGTCGGACATGGCGGCGCTGGCCCGTCGCCCCAACGTCTACGTCAAGCTCTCGGGGCTGGTGACCGAGGCTGGCGGCGGCTGGTCGGTCGAGAGGCTCAAACCCTACGCCGCGCATCTACTCGATGTCTTTGGAGCGGATCGCGTGATGTTCGGCAGCGACTGGCCGGTGGTGCTGCTCGACGCCGACTATGGCGCATGGTTTGCCGCGGCTCAGGAGCTGACGGCGCACCTCACGTCCTCAGAGCGGGAGGATGTCTTTTCACGCACGGCGGCTCGCTTTTACGGAATTTCCGGCTAAGCAATTGCCTTGCCCGGCTTTCCTACAGCGGCGCGCGTCCGATCGGACACGCAAAGCTCGCTGTAGCACTTTGATTTGATACATGATTTTGTCCCTGAATCAGCAGCAGAACGGAAACAGCCTCGCGCAAGGGAGCGGGGGCAGCGTCGGAAATCCAGTAACATTTTACTGATAGATCTTGTTCCGGAGCGGGAAGGGCATATTGTTGCACCGCACAAGAAACGTGGTAGTCTGCCAGCGATTGCGGACACCAAGACAAACAATCGCAAGCTTGCGTCCGACTGGGAGCGGCGTTGTCATTGATTGAAACAAGGGGTACGCGTCCCATGTTCTACCAGCTCTACGAATTGAACCACGCCATGATGGCGCCGTGGCGCACGGCCGCGGACGCCCTGCGCCTCGCCTTCAACAATCCCATGAATCCGGTCTCGCACACCTATTTCGGTCGTGCGACGGCTGCGGGACTGGAGGTTTTCGAGCGCGCCACACGGCGTTACGGCAAGCCGGAATTCGGCCTTCCCGAAACGATCATCGACGGGCAACCGGTGCCGGTGCACGAAAAGATCGTCTGGCGCGCGCCTTTCTGCAATCTCATCCACTTCGAGCGTTCTCTTCCTAAAGGGAGAGCGTCGGATCACAAGGTCCTGATGGTCGCGCCGATGTCCGGCCATTACGCCACGCTGCTGCGCGGCACCGTCGAAGCGCTGCTGCCACATGCCGATATCTACATCACCGACTGGATCGACGCCCGGATGGTGCCGCTCGCCGAAGGCACGTTCGATCTCGACGACTATATCGACTACGTCATGCAGATGCTGCGCTTCCTCGGGCCCGATACCCATGTGATCGGCGTCTGCCAGCCGGCGGTGCCGGTTCTGGCCGCAGCCGCGCTGATGGAAGCGGCGGAAGATCCGCTCGCACCCGCGTCGATGACGCTGATGGGCGGGCCGATCGACACCCGCATCAATCCGACGGCCGTCAATCAGCTGGCGAAAGAGCGGTCGATCGAATGGTTCCGCGACAATGTCATCATGCCTGTGCCATGGCCGCAGCCGGGTTTCATGCGCATGGTCTATCCGGGCTTCCTGCAACTCTCCGGCTTCATGTCGATGAACCTCGACCGGCACCTGATCGCCCACAAGGAATTCTTCGCGCATCTCGTCAAGAACGACGGTGACGCCGCCGACAAACATCGCGACTTCTATGACGAATATCTGGCGGTCATGGACCTGACGGCGGAATTCTACCTCCAGACCGTCCAGGTCGTGTTCATGCAGCATGCCTTGCCGAAGGGCGAGATGATGCACCGTGGACGGCCCGTCGACCCGTCGGCGATCCGCAAGGTTGCGCTTCTGACCGTCGAGGGTGAAAACGACGACATTTCCGGCGTCGGCCAGACGAAGGCCGCGCAGACGATCTGCACCAACATCCCGGAACATATGCGTCAGCACTACATGCAGCCGGATGTAGGCCATTACGGCGTTTTCAACGGATCGCGCTTCCGCCGCGAGATCGCGCCGCGCATTGTCGCTTTCCAGCGCGAGCATTCGCGGCGCGCAGCGCCGGTCAAGCAGCTCATCAAGGGCGGAAAGTCGGCCTGACAGGAACGGCCTCCGCTTTCGGCAATTGAAGGCGGTCGTTTTGCCCGTGCAGAGTCAAGATCTTGTCCGATTCCGACAGGGAAAGTCTTGCAGTGACGGCGGGCCTTTCCCACATCGTTTTCATCGGGTCGCGATTGTCGCGGCCCGCTGATTGCGAGGAATCGTGAAGATGAACCAATCTGCATTGATCCGTCCGGACTGGACGCCCGCGACCATTGCATTGATGGTGCTCGGCTTCGTTGTGTTCTGGCCGCTTGGCCTGGCAATGCTCGCTTATATCCTCTTCGGCGAAAAGCTGAGGGCGTTCAAGAAGGACGCCAACGGCAGTGTGGATCGCATGTGCGCCGGTTTCCGGCGCAACCACCGTCAGCACTGGGCGCATCATCGCACCGGCAACGTCGCTTTTGACGACTGGCGCGAAGCGGAGCTTGTCCGCCTCGACGAAGAGCGCCGCAAACTGGACGAAATGCGCGAGGAATTCGACGCCTACGTGCGCGAACTTCGCCGCGCCAAGGACCAGGAGGAGTTCGACCGCTTCATGCGCGAACGCAAGAACGGCGGCCCTTCGCCGTCCTCCGGTGAAACGAACTGACCCGAAAGCAGTGATCCGGCGTTTCATGTGAAACGCCGGATTCCTACTGCATGTTTCCTTAAATCGTAGCCGATTTAAGGGATAATGAAATGCAGCAGTTCAAAGTGTTACAGCGTCCTTTGCGCGTCCGATAAGACGCGCGGCGCTGTAGGCCCGTACTGCGAATGATGCGCGAATCGGATAGAAAGGCGCCATGTTTTCTTCTCTCAAGCGGCGCCGCCACAATGGAACCCCTGCCGATGTCACGCGCGACATCGAGGTCGCCGGCAAGCTCCTGTCGCTGACCATCCGCCAGAATGCCCGCGCCACGCGCATGACGCTTCGTATCGAACCGGGCGGCCGGGCACTGAAGCTGACCGTTCCCGAAGGCCTGCCGGAGCGCGAGGTTCAATCCTTCCTCAACCGTCATCAGGGCTGGCTGATGACCAAGCTTGCGCGGTTTTCCGGCGAAAGCGAAATCGAGGAAGGAGGTTCCATCCTGATCCGCGGCGTGGCTCACCGCATCGAGAGAACGGGCCGGATCCGCGGCTTGACCGAGGCCATAGTACTCGGCGAGGAAAGTGTCTTGCGGGTGAGCGGCGGAGAAGAGCATTTGCGCCGACGCATTGCCGATTTCCTGAAGAAGGAAGCGCGCAATGATCTCGAGCGTCTCGTCGCCGTCTACACCGGCAGGATCGGGCGCCGGGCGCGGTCCTTGAGTTTGAAAGATACCCGCAGCCGGTGGGGATCCTGCTCCGTCGACGGCGACCTGAGTTTTTCCTGGCGCATCGCAATGGCGCCGCCAAAGGTCATAGCGTACCTCGCGGCCCATGAGGTTGCCCATCTTGAGGAGATGAACCACGGACCGGACTTCTGGGCCCTTTGCGAGAAACTGTGTCCCGACACCCGCGATGCCAAGCACTGGCTGAAGCGCAACGGCACGATGCTGCACGCGGTCGATTTCGGTTAGAACAGTCCTTTTTGTCGGCCGCTGGTTTATTGCCCGTCTAAAAAGACGCGTGGGCGCCGTAGCGCAGAATCGATCAGCAGACGTATGGTTTCTTCGCCTTTGTGGTACAATGCATCTGGTGAGAAGCTGGCCGCCGCAACGTTGCGCCGGCCTACTTGCAGCGTCGCGCATCTCGTCAGATCCGACGTGCAAAGGACGCTGGAGCACCTTGCTGCACGGTGCAGCAGGGGACGCAACGTTTTGGCTCGACTCGGGCGACATTTCGTGCAAGGTCGCTTCCCATGAAAACTGACGTGAAGATTTGCGGGCTGAAGACCGCGGAGGCTGTGGAGCGTGCTGTGGCGCTTGGCGCATCGCACACCGGCTTCATCTTCTTTCCGAAAAGCCCGCGCAATATCGAGCCGGACGACGCCGGTCGTCTTGCCGCGCGCATCCGCGGGCGGGCGAAGATCGTTGCCGTCACGGTCGATGCTGGCAATGACGATCTCGATGAGATCGTCTCCGCGCTCAACCCGGATATCCTGCAGCTTCACGGTTCGGAGAGCCCGGAACGCGTGCTGACGGTCAAGGCGGTCTACGGCCTTCCTGTAATGAAAGCCTTGTCGATCCGCGAAGCGTCCGACCTCGACCGGATCGGACCCTATGTCGGCATTGCGGATCGGTTCCTCTTCGACGCCAAGCCGCCGGCAGGTTCCGAGTTGCCGGGCGGCAATGGCGTTTCGTTCGACTGGCGGCTGCTCGACGCGCTTGACGGCGGCGTCGATTACATGCTTTCCGGTGGATTGAATGCAAGCAACATCGGTGAAGCCCTTGCGCTGACCGGCGCACGGGCCATCGACACATCCTCCGGCGTCGAGAGCGCGCCGGGCGTCAAGGATTTGGAGCTCATGGAAGCATTTTTCGATGCGGTTCGCCGGGCGGATGACGAGCGCGCACGAGCAGGGAGCAAGACGTGAACGAGGCGCCTAAACTGAACTCCTTCAGAGCCGGACCCGACGAGGAAGGCCGCTTCGGTATCTTTGGCGGCCGTTTCGTTGCCGAAACGCTGATGCCACTGATCCTCGACCTTCAGGACGAGTGGAACAAGGCAAAGTCTGACCCGGCCTTCAAGGCCGACCTGGAAAAGCTTGGAGCGCATTACATCGGTCGCCCGAGCCCGCTCTATTTCGCCGAGCGCCTTACGGCCGAACTCGGCGGCGCGAAGATCTATTTCAAGCGCGAGGAGCTGAACCACACGGGCTCCCACAAGATCAACAACTGCATCGGCCAGATCCTGCTCGCCAAGCGCATGGGCAAGACGCGCATCATCGCCGAAACCGGCGCCGGCCAGCATGGCGTCGCTTCCGCGACCGTGGCTGCCCGCTTCGGCCTACCTTGCGTGGTCTATATGGGCGCGACCGACGTCGAGCGTCAGGCGCCGAACGTGTTTCGCATGAAGCTCCTCGGTGCCGAGGTGAAGCCGGTGACTGCCGGCCACGGCACGCTCAAGGATGCGATGAACGAGGCGTTGCGCGACTGGGTGACGAACGTCGACAGCACCTATTATCTGATCGGCACCGCCGCTGGTCCGCATCCCTATCCGGAAATGGTCCGCGACTTCCAGTCGGTCATCGGCCAGGAGGCCAAGGAGCAGATTCTCGCGGCGGAGGGTCGGCTTCCCGATCTCGTCATCGCGGCGGTCGGCGGCGGCTCCAACGCAATCGGCATCTTCCATCCGTTCCTTGATGACGAAGGCGTCAAGATGGTCGGCGTCGAAGCCGGCGGCAAGGGCCTTGAGGGCGACGAGCATTGCGCCTCGATCACGGCCGGTTCGCCGGGCGTGCTTCACGGCAATCGCACCTATCTGTTGCAGGACGGCGACGGCCAGATCAAGGAAGGGCATTCCATCTCCGCCGGTCTCGACTATCCGGGCATCGGGCCGGAGCACTCCTGGCTGAACGATATCGGCCGCGTCGAATATGTCCCGATCATGGACCATGAGGCGCTCGAAGCCTTCCAGATCCTGACGAAGCTCGAGGGCATCATTCCGGCGCTCGAACCGTCGCATGCGCTGGCTGAGGTCATCAAGCGGGCGCCGAAGATGGGCAAGGACGAGATCATCCTGATGAATCTCTCCGGCCGCGGCGACAAGGACATTTTCACGGTCAGCAAAATTCTGGGTATGGGGCAATAAAGATCATGACCGCACGTATGGAGAAGAGGTTTGCCGACGTAGCGGCGGAGGGTCGGCCAGTCCTCGTCACCTATTTCATGGGCGGCGATCCGGATTTCGATACGTCGCTCGCGATCATGAAGGCGCTGCCCAAGGCGGGCGCCGACGTCATCGAGCTAGGCATGCCTTTTTCCGATCCGATGGCCGATGGGCCGGCGATCCAGCTCGCGGGCCAACGCTCGCTGAAGGGTGGCCAGACGCTCGCAAAGACGCTCGAGCTTGCACGCCTCTTCCGCGGAGAGGACCAGCACACGCCCATCGTGCTGATGGGCTACTACAATCCTATCTACATCTATGGCGTCGATCGTTTCCTGACGGACGCGCTGGAAGCAGGGATCGATGGCCTGATCGTCGTCGACCTGCCGCCGGAGATGGACGACGAGCTCTGCATCCCCGCGCTGAAGAGGGGTATCAATTTCATTCGCCTGGCGACGCCGACGACCGATGACCGTCGCTTGCCGAAGGTGCTCGAAAACACGTCTGGCTTCGTGTATTACGTCTCGATGACCGGCATCACCGGTTCGGCTCTGCCGGATCCCTCGCTGATTGCGGGCGCCGTTCAGCGGATCAAGTCGCACACTGAGCTGCCCGTCTGCGTCGGTTTCGGCGTCAAGACGGCCGAACACGCGCGGGCGATCGGGGCATCGGCCGACGGTGTCGTTGTCGGCACCGCGATCGTCAATCAGATCGCCTCCAGCCTCACGGAAGAGGGACGCGCGACCGAGGCGACGGTGCCGGGTGTCGAAGCGCTGGTCAAGGGCCTCTCGGCTGGTGTGCGGGCGGCAAGGCTCGCTGCAGCCGAATAATCGCCCAGATTAGCGCGCACAACCCGAAGGAAATCTTCAGGAGTTTATAAGTGAACTGGATCACAAACTACGTTCGGCCGAAGATCAATTCGATGCTGGGCCGCAGGGAAGTTCCGGAAAATCTCTGGATCAAGTGCCCTGAAACCGGCGAGATGGTGTTTCATCGCGATCTCGAAGAGAACAAGTGGGTCATTCCGCAGTCCGGATATCATATGAAGATGCCGGCGAAAGCTCGGCTGAAGGATCTCTTCGACGGCGGGATCTACGAGACGCTGCCGCAGCCGAAGGTGGCGCAGGACCCGCTCAAGTTCCGCGATTCGAAGAAGTACACCGATCGCCTGCGCGACAGCCGCGCGAAGACCGAGCTCGAGGATACGATCGTCGCTGGTCTTGGCCTCGTTCAGGGCGTCAAGCTCGTTGCCGTCGTCCACGAGTTCAACTTCATCGGCGGCTCGCTCGGCATGGCGGCAGGCGAAGCGATCGTGAAGGCGTTCGAGAGGGCGATCGCCGAAAAATGCCCGCTGGTGATCTTTCCGGCCTCCGGTGGCGCCCGCATGCAGGAAGGCATCCTTTCACTGATGCAGCTTCCGCGCACGACCGTGGCGGTGAACATGCTCAAGGAAGCCGGGCTTCCCTACATCGTCGTCCTGACGAACCCGACGACCGGTGGCGTGACCGCTTCCTACGCGATGCTCGGCGACATCCACATCGCAGAGCCTGGCGCGGAAATCGGCTTCGCCGGAAAGCGGGTGATCGAGCAGACCCTGCGCGAAAAGTTGCCGGAAGGCTTCCAGACGTCCGAATACCTGCTGGAGCACGGCATGGTCGACATGGTGGTCAAACGGCATGACCTCCCGGCGACCCTTGCACGTGTGCTGAAGATCCTGACGAAGAAACCGGTCGAAGCCGCCAAGCGCGAGAGTGGATCGCAAGCGACTGCCTTGCCGGTTGCGGCGCGGGCCTAGACTTCGCGCGACTCGGTTTCGGTTGACTTGGCATCCCGGCGCGAGCCGCTTCATACTCTTTCGGTGGTGCGTCCCGGCGGACGATTTTTCGAGGCGATTGACATGACGGCGACGCAGGTCAGCGAAGCGGCGCAGGAGATCGAAAAGCTTCTCGCGCTGCATCCTAAAGGGTACGACCTGTCGCTCGACAGAATTACCCGGCTTTTGGCGGCACTCGGCAACCCGCAGGACCGTTTGCCGCCCGTCATCCATGTCGCCGGCACCAATGGAAAAGGGTCTGTCACCGCCTTTTCCCGCGCGATTCTCGAGGCCGCAGGCCTCAGCGTCCACGTCCACACGTCGCCGCATCTCGTGAACTGGCACGAGCGCTATCGGCTGGGCGCCAAGGGCGGCAAGGGTGCGCTGGTTGGCGATCGCGTGCTTGCCGATGCGGTGCGGCGCGTGGCGGAGGCCAATGCCGGCCAACAGATCACGGTCTTCGAAATCCTGACCGCGGTCACCTTCCTGCTCTTTGCCGATCATCCTGCTGACGTCGCGATCATCGAGGTCGGCCTTGGCGGCCGGTTTGACGCGACGAACGTGATTACCCGGCCGGCGGTTTCCGTCATCATGCCGATTTCGCTCGATCACCAGTCCTATCTCGGCGATCGGGTGGAACTGATCGCCGCCGAAAAGGCAGGCATCATGAAGCGCGGCTGTCCGGTGGTGATCGGCCATCAGGAGGAAGAGGGTGTGCGCGACGTGCTCGTCGCCACGGCCGAGCGCCTCGGTTGCCCGATGTCCGTCTACGGTCAGGATTTCATGGCGCATGAGGAGTTTGGCAGGCTCGTCTTCCAGGACGAGCGCGGATTGGCGGACCTGCCGCTGCCGCGATTGCCCGGTCGGCACCAATACGCCAACGCTGCCGCGGCGATCCGCGCCGTCAGGGCGGCCGGTTTCGATGTGCCGGAGGCTGCGATCGAGAAGGGCCTGGCCACCGTCGAATGGCCCGGGCGTCTGCAGCGTCTCGCCGGCGGCAAGCTTTCGCATAACGGTCCGCCGGGCGCCGAGATCTGGGTCGACGGCGGTCACAACCCTGGCGCGGGTCAGGTCATCGCCGAGGCGATGGCGAGTTTCGAGGAGCGCGAGCCACGGCCCCTGTTTCTGATCATCGGTATGATCAACACCAAGGATCCGGTCGGCTATTTCAGGGCCTTCCTTGATCTTGCGGAACAGGTCTTCACTGTGCCGATTCACGGGTCCGATGCTGGCCTGGACCCGGTCGCTCTGGCCGAGGATGCCGGTTTTGTCGGCTTCGAGACCACCGCGACATCGTCTGTTGCGGAAGCGCTCGCGATCATTGCCGAGCTTGTCGATGAGGATCCGGTTCCGCCGCGCATCCTGATCGGCGGATCGCTTTATCTCGTCGGCGACGTGCTCGCCGAAAACGGCACGCCACCGCGGTAGGCGGCCTTTCGGGGCCGCGCGCTTCGCCTCGACGGCAAGAAAAAAGCCCGGCAAGCCGGGCTTTTCGATGTTTCTCGAGATTTGGGCAGTTCAAGCTGCGGCCGTCGAAATCCAGGAAGTCAACGCGGTCTTCGGAGCGGCGCCAACCTTGATGTCCGCCACTTCGCCGGCCTTGAACATGGCAAGCGTCGGGATCGAGCGTACGCCGTATTGAGCGGCGAGCTCCGGGTTTTCGTCGATGTTGAGCTTGGCGACCTTGACCTTGCCGGCGAACTCGGTGGCGATCTCCTCAAGACTCGGCGCGATCATCTTGCACGGGCCGCACCATTCGGCCCAGAAATCGACGACGACCGGCTCGGCCGAGTTCAGGACTTCCTGCTGAAAATTGGAGGTATCGACTTTCACAGTGGCCATCTGCTGCTCCTTGCTTTCGGAAATGGCGACCGTACGATCTTGATCGTGCGGTTCTTCAAAATATTACCGCGCCTTTCGGTTCGTACCGGGGCGGCGCGGCGTGTCCAGATGTTGTGCCTCATGTGAGGCGTCGCCACCGGATTTTCAATATCGTGTATCTCACTTTGTCGCGAGCTCTTCAAGACTCCTGTCCAGCACCGCGTCGGAAAGCACCTGGATTGCCGGTCCCTCGGTGAAGATCAGAGCGCAACGGAACCGTCGCCCGGGATAAAGCGGCTTGAGCAGTTCCCGGTAAATGGCAAGTTGCGTTCTGTAGACAGATGGCACCTGCTCAAGTGACATCGGCACCTGGAGATTCGTCTTGAAGTCCGCAATCGTCACCGTATCGCCGGAAATAGCCAGCCGGTCGATGCGACCCGACACGGCGAACTCGCGCCCGCCGAGGGTGAGCGTTCCCATGACGGAGACTTCCGCCCGGCTGTGCGCGGCAAAGAGCGTCTGCAGTTCGGGGTGGTCCAGCACATCCATCACGGCATCGGCAAGCGCCCGACGCTCCGGCTCGGGCCAGCGCGGGACCGACCGCAGCAGATAGCGGTCCGCCGCAGCCGGGCGTTCCGCTGGATCGATCGACGGGAGAACCTGCAGCAGCCGATGAAGGATCGCGCCGCGCAGCAGCGAGCGATTGGGTGCCGCCTTTTCCGTGAAGAGCGCCGATCCGACGATCGATTCACTGTCCGGATCGTCGATGACAATGCCGGTACCGGACGGGGTGAGCGGCCGCGGCAGCCGACGCGGCGGCGGCAAGGGTGCCGAAAGCGTACCGGGCAGGCCCGGCGCCCTGCGCTCTCCTTCCGCCTGCACACCCTCTGTCATCCGGGCGTCGATATGGGGATGCGTCTCGCGCCACGCGTGGCCGGTCCATTCTTCGCCGCCCGCACGGAACACCATGGGCGTGCCGCGTCCTTTGATATCCTGCGCCAGCGTCCCCTGGACCATGGCATGCCAGGTATCGGTATTCTCCCTCTGCCCGCGATAGCCGCAGATGACGAGCCGGTCTGCGGCGCGTGTCATGCCGACGTAGAGGAGGCGCCGGTATTCCTCCTCAGCCAGCGCCTTCAGGCGAGCGTTGTCGGCGTTGAGCAGGGAGTTCGTGCCGGAGCCGGGCGCCCGCCAGACAGGCACGGTCACGACGGAACCGTCGCCCCGCGGCTTTTCGAAAAGGCGCAGATCTGGAACATGCTGGCTATTGAACGCCTTGCCACCGCCGTCGACGAGGAAGACGACCGGCGCCTCCAGGCCCTTTGCCGCGTGCACGGTCATGACGCGCACTTCGTCGCGCTCCTCCTGCTCGCGCTTGACCGTCGGCGCTTCGATCTCAAGCGTCGAGATGAAGGCCTGCAGTCCGGGCAAGCCGGCTCTTTCGTGATCGAGCGCGAAAGTCAGGAATTCATCGAGAATGTCGCTGACCTCGCTGCCCAGCCGGGCAAGGAAAGCCGCCCTGCCGCCCAGAACACCCAGGATGCGGGCATAAAAATCGTGCGGCAGCATATGGCGGGCGATGTCGGCATAGTGCGAGAGCGTGCGCGCGACCGGGTGGTACCGGCTCGTCTCCTGGACGCCGAAGCTCTGCAGGCGTTGCCAGAGGCTCTCGGTTTCTGGCCTTCCTGCCGCAAGTTCGAAAAGATCGTCCTCACCGAGATTGATGAGCGGGCTTTTCAAGAGCGCGGCGAGAGAAAGGTCGTCATCCGGTAGCAGAGCAAAGCGGCCGAGCGCCATCAGATCCTGAATCGCAATGTGGCTGGTCAGCACGAGGCGGTCGGCACCAGCGACCGGGATGTTGTTTCTGCGCTTCAGTGCCCGTGTCAAAGCATTGACGAAAGCGTCGCGCTTGCGAACGAGGACGATCACGTCGCCGGGCCGCATCGGCCGGCGAATGCCCTTCTCGATGACGGCCTCCTTGCCGATCCAGTCATCGAGAACCGCGGCGATGCGCCGGGCCAGAATGTTTGCCGGCGCGCGCTCGGGAGTCGCATCGAAGGCGGCTGTCCACTCCTCTTCGGCGAGGGTCGGTTCGGGCGCGATCACGTCCCATATGTCGACGGTGCCGGGGTGGCCGATCCGGTTGGAGGCATGAACGATCGCCTCGTCCTGAGCGCTGAGCCCCTTGGCGTTCGCCTTGTTGGCAAAGACCGTGTCGACGGCCGACAGGACGTCGATGGTCGAACGGAAGGAAAGCTGCAGGCGGATCGGGCTGAAGTATTTTCCGCCAGCGCGTACGCGCCGCTCCGTCACGATGCTCTCGCGGGAGAAGCGCTCCGGCCGTGCGCCCTGGAACGAATAGATCGATTGCTTCTCGTCGCCGACGGCGAAGATCGTCCGCTCGTCAGCTCTCGCCGTCTCGCCGGCGAAGAAATCGGCGGCAAGCGACTGGATGATCGTCCATTGCGCGGGGCTCGTGTCCTGTGCCTCGTCGACGAGGATGTGGTCGATGCCCTGGTCGAGCTTGTAGTGAACCCAGGCGCCGACATCGCCGCGGGCAAAAAGCGCTGCCGTGCGATTGATCAGATCCTCGAAGTCGAGCTGGCTGCGCGCCTTCTTGATTTCCTCGTAATCGCGGTTGAGCCTTTCAGCGAGCGTGAGTGCGGCACCTGTCGCTTCGTACATCCTGACGATGCTCAATCGGTCGACGCAGGCGACGACATGATCGCGCGCTTGCTCCACGAGCGGTGCGAGGTCAGGCGCCTCGCGCCGCATCGCGGCGTTCAAAAAGGTGGAGTCAGCCCGCGGCTTGCCGCCGCCGTTGAAGAAAAGTCCGAGCAGCTTCCGGTAGCGCTCCTCGGGATCGGCGAGCCTTGCGACCGCCTTCAGTCCTTCTGCAAACTCGGAAGGCTTGGCGCCGCCCTTGCGTGCTGCGAGATCGAGATATTGGTCAAGAGCCGCGCCGTTCAGACCGGCCAGCGGCCAGACCTTCGCCAGCACGCTTTCTGCAGTCTCGCCCGGCGCGATCGCGAGCGATGCACGCAGATGCGCTTCCAATCCGCCCCGCGTCGCGGCGCGATCGAGGAACGCCTGAATGGGCGTGCGATTGGCGACGATCGTCTCCAGCAGCCTTTCGAGGCCCGTATCGTCGGCGAGATCGAGAACAGTGGCGAAGGCGGCGGCGAGCTCCGGGTCATCCGCCGCAGTGGCCGCCAGCAACGCACGCCGTGCATCCGCGAGCAAGACCGCAGCGGCGCTGTCGTCGAGCACGGAAAAATGGCCGGCGACGTTGGCTTCGAGCGGAAACTGATGCAGGAGCGCTTCGCAGAATGCGTGGATCGTCTGGATCTTCAGGCCGCCGGGCGTCTCTAGCGCGGCGGCGAACAACCGTCGTGCCTCCTGGATTTTCACGATTGAGGGCCGTGCGCCCTCGATCACTTCGATACGCTTCTCAAGCGAAGCATCGTCAAGCGTCGCCCATTCGGCCAGGCGCTCGAACACCCGGTTCGACATTTCTGAAGCGGCGGCCTTCGTATAGGTGAGACACAGGATCGCGGAAGGGCGGCAGCCGGCGAGCAGCAGGCGGATGACGCGCTGGGTCAGGACATGTGTTTTGCCCGATCCGGCATTGGCGGAAACCCAGGCCGAACGCGCCGGGTCGGAGGCGAGCGATTGCCGCTCCGTCGTCCAGTCGAGCCAGGCCCGGGGTGTCGTTTCCCGAGGCCCGAAAGTGTCATCCCTCATCGGCATCATCCTCGCCTTCGGCAGTCGCCCATTCGGCAACCCGCGCCAGATGATCGTATTCGCCGCCGTAGTCGCGCTCCTTCTGCACGATCAGGCGGGAAACGAAGCCGTGGCGGCCGCTCATCAGTGCCGCGAGCAGCTTCCGCAATTCGGTGAGCGATTCTTCCGCCAGCTGGTCCGCGGATTTCGTTTCCTTTTGCCTGCCACCCTCGTTGTTGACGGGATCGACGCTGAAGCGGTTTCCGGGTTTCAGGCGGACATAGAGAAGCGCATTTGGTTCGGCGCATCCCGTCGCGCCGAAGGCTCCGGCCTTGAGCGCGGCGGCCTCGAGCGAAAGCTGCGGGTCGAGCAGACTACGCGCCTCCTTGGGCGAGGGGCTGGAGCCGGTCTTGTAGTCGATGATGTCGATGGTGCCGTCCAGGCGCCGATCGAGGCGGTCGGCAACGCCGGTCAGCCGAATATCCGCAAGGCCGATATCCATGGATGCGGGAACCTCGGTGAAAGACTTCGCGATACTCTTCCGGCGGTCGCGCTCCCAGCCAAGGAATGCCTTCCCGACAGCGGCAAAACGCGGACGCCAGATCGTGTCGATATGCGGCGGAAGCGCCTCCTCGTCGAAGGCTTCGTTGAGCAGTCGCGTCATCACCGTTTCCGCATCGGGCGAGGCCGGATCGAAGCCGCCCTTGACGAAGCGGTCGACTATTCGATGGTAGAGCGTTCCGCGCTCGGCCGCCCCCGGATCACGATTGAACGGCTCGATCGGCTGCAGCCGCAGGATCCGCCGAGCGTAGACGGCGTAGGGATCGCGACGGAGGCGGGTCACTTCGCTGAACGAATATTTGCGCGGCTGCAGCTCGGCCGGCGGCCGCGGTTCCGGCCGCGTCGCAAGCGGCTGGGTTTCGCCTGCATCGAGAATGCGCGCCCAGTGCAAATAGTCCGCGCCGTTGGAGTTGATGAGTTGCGTCAGTCTATCGCCGCCGAGCGCCTGCAGGCGCTGCAGCCACCTCGAAGCGACCGTTGGTGCCGAGCCCTGGCGCATGGAACGCGAGAGGATCAGGCGGCGCGTGCCGCAGGCCATCTGGAAATCGTGGGCGAGCTGGCCGATACGCCGCTCCGGCGGTTCGAGGCCGATTCCGGATTTCATCGTCCGCGACAGGAAGGGGTCGTTTGACGTCTGCCCTGGCCACGTGCCCTCGTTCATACCGCCGAGCACCACGAGATCCATGCTTTGCAGGCGCGATTCCAGCGCCCCGAAGATGAAGACGCGGGGATGCCGCATCGATCGGGGCTTGACCGCCTCGCTCGCCGCGAGCGCCTCGACGATGTCGCACCACTGCGGTCCGTCGGCGTGCATCTGACCTTCCGTCTCGATGATACCTTTGAGAAGCGCTGCCAGTGTTTCGCCGGCTTCCGTTGACCAGAGATCGCCAAGGCTGCCGCGCTCGTCGACGCAAACGGCTTCCAGTGCGCGACCCGTTCGCTCCGCCCAGTCGGCAAGGGTGAGCACCTTGGATCGATGCTGGCCGTCGACGCGAAGCACGGACGCGCTCGCCAGGGGTTCGGAGGCCAACGCAATGCGTGCGGCAAGCCTGCGGGCGGCGGCTATATCCGCCTCATCGAGGCGGCTCTGCCACGGGGGCGGATGACGATCATGCTTTTGCTTTTCGAGCGCCTGCTCGACCACCGGGCCAAGGGCCGAAATGTCGGCGCTGCCGGTGCCGCCGCGCAACGCCAGCAGCTCGAGCGCGTCGGCCGTCCGCCGGACATCGTCGGTTGTCTCACCGAAGCGGGCGAGCGGATGCTTGAGGAGAGCCACCAGCGGCACGGGATCGCCCGGCCGCAATGCGGCCTCCAGCAACAAGCGTACGACGGCGCCGGCGGCTGTGGCCGCGAGCGGCGTGCCGGCGGAATCGTCGGCCTCGATGCCGAAACGGGCAAGTTCCGCCCCGACGCGGCGCGCAAGCCCCCGATCGGGCGTGATCAACGCCGCCTGGCTTTCATCGTCGTCGGCAAGCGCGAGCCTCAGTGCGATGGCGATAGCCGTTGCCTCTTCCCGCTCATTGGCCGTCTCAATCAGCGCGACGTCGGCAAAGGCCGAGAGAAGCCTCGCCGGATCGAAATCCTCACGCGTCCGGGTCCAACTGTCGGTCGCCTTTGCCGGAAGCAGGGCGCGAGAGAGAACCATGCCGCGATAGTCGAGGGCGCCATCGGACGGCTCGAGTGTCAGGACATCACGCCGACCGATGCCCATGCGTTTCAGCAGCCGGTAGAAGCCGTATTGCGGGTGGCTGCGGCTCGCCGGATCCCTTGTGATGCCGGTCGAGCCATCGCCGACGATCAGCTCCCATTCCGTATCGCTCATCGTCTGATCGAGGCCCGGCAGAACGATGGTGCCGTTCGGCAGCCTGCTCACGGCTGCGATCAGCGCGGCTGTCACGGGGATCGAGCCGGTCGAGCCGGCGATGATGATAGGGCCAGTCACCCTGCCGGCGGCTATGCGCTGTGTTTCCGCCTGCAGAATGGCGTTGCGGTGGCGCGAAGGCGAAGATTGCTTGAGCTCGTCCAGCCGCTCCGGCCAATAGGTGCGGGCGATCTTCAGGAAGGCAAGCGTCAACTGCCACCAGAGCGCATGTTCGCCGGCGTCGAGTCCATCGAGGGCCTCCCAGTCGAGCTCCTCGGTTTCGACGGCGTCGATCAGCTCGGCGAGATTGCGCGCGAGCCAAATGGCATCGGCTGGGCTTGCCGGCGCGATCAGCGGACTTTCGCCGTGGATATCGAGAACGGCCTGCGGCAGCTGGTTGCGCCAGGCGAGAATGAGGCGGCCGAGTTCGATCAGGCGTGCGGTGCCGGAAAGAGGCGGGGCGAGATCGAGTATCGCCGGCATCTCGGCATCGAAAAAGCCGCTGTCGTCATCCGTCTCGCCGAGCGCGCGGATCGTCGGCAGGATGGCCGAGCGACCGCCGAGCAGATCGACGAACTCCGAGCGAAGCACGCGCGCCGAGCGTCGTGTGGGAACGAAGATCGTCACGCCGGCAAGCATCAGCGGATCCGCCGGATCGTAGCTGAAATCCGGAACCAGCCCGCCGTCGCAGAGCTTCCGCGCCAACGTCCTCAGGAACGGCAGGCCGGCGGGGATAGTAAAGACGTTCGGGGCGTGGCCGGGCATCTTATCCTCCCGGCTGAAAACGGCACATGGCCGCCTCGGCTTCAGCGATCGCTTCCGGCGTCCCGACCGTCATCCAGTGGCCGTCGAGCATCAGCCCGAAGAGGCGCCCCCGGGCGACGGCGCGGTCGAAATAGATGTTGAGATTGAAGGCGTCGCTTGGCGCGTCGGCAAAAAGACGCGACTCCATGGCGATCGCGCCGGCATAGACGATCGGATTTTCCATGCCTTCCTCGTAGCGCACGAGCCTGCCGTCCTCAGCCAGCGAAAAATCCTTCTTTCCGTTGTGCCCCGTCGTGTCTTCGAGTCGCACACAAAGGAGCGCCATGTCCATGCTCTCAGGATCGAAGAAATCGGCTAGCCTTTGAAGATTGCTCGGCGTTCCGGCCTTTTCGCCGATCCAGAAGAGATCGGCATTCATGACGAGCAACGGCCCGTCGTCCAGCAGCTTCAGCCCCTTGGCAAGCCCGCCACCGGAATTCATCAGGGCGTCGCGCTCGTCCGAAATCAGGATGTGCGGCGATTCGCGGCGACGGAGATGCTCTTCCATCTGGTCGGCAAAGTGATGGACATTCACCGCCGCCTTGGTCACGCCGGCGGCCGCCAGGATGTCCAGCACGTAGTCGATCATCGGCTTGCCGGCGATCCGGACGAGTGGCTTCGGCAGTGTATCGGTGATTGGCCGGAGGCGGGTGCCCAGTCCGGCCGCAAGCACCATGGCATTGGTGATGGACATGATTTCCTGTCAGTTGGCTGATTCGCTAGCCAGGATTCCAGCCTTAATGCACCAATCGCGCAAGGGTGTCAGCACCTCATGGCCGAGCGCCCGGCTCAAATAGGCAAAGGTGCGCGGCATGTGTTTCATGTAACCGGGTTTGCCGTCACGCTGCATCAGCCGCACCCAGATGCCCGCGAGCTTGCAGTTGCGCTGTGCCGACATCAAGTGCCAGTCGCGAAGGAAGGTTGCCTCGTCGAATGGGCCAGCGGCCTTGCGCTCGCCCAGATAGGTGTCGATCAGCCGGTCGGCCAGATCCGGCTCGATGGTCACGCGTGCATCCTGCGTGAGCGACGCGACATCGTAGGCGGTCGGACCGATCATTGCGTCCTGGAAATCGATGATGCCGACGCGGTCGAGCCCTTTACGATCCGGGCGCCAGAGAATGTTCGGCGAGTGAAAATCGCGCAGCAGCAGGCTCTTCTCGGCCGATGCAAGAACGTCGATCAGTTGATCCCAGATGGCGAAGTACTCTTTACGCTCGCTGTCGGAGGCCGCTCCGCCGCGCTTCCATGGCAGGTACCAGTCGATCAGCAGGCTCGTCTCGATCTTCATCGCCGTGCGGTCGAAATCGGGAATGCGATGGACCAACCCGTCGCCAATGGCAATCTCGCGTGCCGTCGGCTCGCCATGAAGGCGGCCGAGCAGCCGCACGCTTTCGAGATAGCGCTCGGCGACCGGTCTTCTCTCCGTATCGAGAATGCCGTCGGAGCCTAGGTCCTCGATCAGTAAGATACCCTTGTCGAGGTCGCGGGCATAAATTTCCGGCGCGGCGAAGCCGCGTCCGCGCAGCAACTCGGAAATCGCGACGAACGGAACGACATCCTCGGCAAGGTGCGCAAGCTGCTGGTAGTATTTTCCGTCCTGGAGAATGGGGCCGGGCTTGTGTCTGGCCGCATCCATCAGGATTTTCGCCGGCTCACCATCCGTCACGATCCGCTCATAGGCCCTGATCGAGGCATCGCCGCTCAAATGCCGGCGCCGGGCGGTCGCATAGCCGTTTTGCGAGAGGAAAATGCGGATTGCCAGCGAGCGCGAGATACGCTCGAACGAAGCGTCGGGCGCGGAAATGGCGAGCTGGCGGCCGTCGCCATCATGGGTGAAGGCGAGCGTGATCCGTTCGGAGGGAAGCGCTTCGTCCCCTTTTTCCGGCCATTCGACAAGACAGATCCCTTCGGAAAGGGCCTCGTCGAAGCCGAGTTCGTCGAGTTCCGAAGCGTCAGCGAGACGATAGAGGTCGAAATGGGCGACAGGGATGCGCAGGTCGTAGTTCTGGACGAGCGTGAAGGTGGGGCTCGGCACTTCGAGCGTCTCGTCGTCGGCGATCGCGCGGAGCAGGGCGCGCGCGAAGGTCGATTTTCCCGCGCCGAGATCGCCTGACAAGGCGACGCAATCGCCGGGCTTCAGCGCCAGCGCCAGATCTTCGCCAAGCTCGATGGTGGCTGCCTCGTCCTTCAGGAACCGTTGCAGATGCTTCATTATTCGGCCGCGATGATCTTCGGCATTTCGGACGACGGAATGCGGCAGGTGACCTCGGTGCCTTCGCCCTCCTTGCTGCGGATCGAAACGGTGCCGTGATGCAGGCTGACGAAGCTCTCGACGATCGACAGTCCGAGACCGGCGCCGCCGTGCTGGCCGTAGCTTTCAAAGCGGTTGAAGACGGTGTTCAACACATCCTGCGGAATGCCGGGGCCGGAATCGCTGACCGAGAAGACGAAATCGCTGCCTTCGCGCCGGCACTTGAGATCGATGGCGCTGCCATCGGGCGCGAAGTTGGCGGCGTTGGTGAGCAGCTTGATGAAGATCTGCTTCAGCCGCTGCTGGTCCGCGATCATGCGGCCAAGGCTGTCGGGCGCATCCACCTGCAAGGTGACGCCACTTTCGACAAGCCTGTCGGCCATTTGATGCGCGACGTCATCGAGAAAATCGACGAGGTTCACCTCGGACATGTCGAGCTCGACGATGCCGGCGTCGACGGTGGCCAGGTCGAGGATGTCGTTGACGATCGTCAAGAGCAGCGACGAGGACGTGGCGATATGGTCGACATATTCCGCCTGGCGCTCGTTGAGCTCGCCGAACGCGGGCGTTTTCAGGAGATCGGCGAAGCCGATGATGTTGGTGAGCGGCGAGCGCAATTCATAGGAGACGTGATGAACGAAGTCGTTCTTCAGCGCATCGGCCTTGCGCAGCGCCTCGTTCTTCTCAGTCAGGGCGCGCTCGACCCTGACGCTGTCGGTAATGTTGACGAAAGTCAGCATCGTCTGGGCGTTCGGCAGCGGAATCACGGCATAGTCGAGGATCAGACCGGTCCGCAATTCCAGAATGCCGCGGCTCGACGGACGCTCGTCGTCGAAGCTGGTGATGATATGGGCAAACCGCTTCCAGCCATCCGGCTGGTCATAGGAGGGCAGGCACGCCTGTTCGACAGCGCGAATGTGGGTACCGGGCTTGGCCTCCGCCTCGCTGATACCCCAGATCGCCCGGAACGCCGGGTTGGAAAGCCGGATGCGGCCATCAGGCCCGAAGACTGCAACGCCTTCGGCGAGATGATCGATCGTTTCGCCCTGGACTTGGACGAGGGTGTTGTAGCGGGTCTCGAGATCGACCTTCTCTGTCAGGTTTTCGAACACCCAGGTTGCGCCGCCCTGCGGCCGGGCGGTGGCAAAGACGCGGAGCGTCTGGCCGTTCGGCAGGTGCCAGAGGTCTGACTGCGTGTCGAGTGCCTGATAGACGGACAGCGCATTAGCCTTCCACTGTTTCCAGTTGAGCTGCTCGGGGAGCTTGCCCCCGGCCCGCAGCCGGTCGAGCACCTCGCCGTTGTCGGGCTTGCGCTCGAGGAAGCCCATGTCGAGGTTCCAGAGCCGCTGGAACGCCTGATTGTAAAACTGCAGGCGCTGATTGCCGTCGAAGATCGCCACGGGCGTTGCCAGATGGTCGAGCGTTTCGGCATGGCTCTTCAAGGTCCGTGCAAGCTCTTCACGCACGGCTTCGGTGCCGGAGACGTCGATGGCGATGCCGGCCGAGCCGGCCGGGCTGCGGGCGTCGACGACATCGAAGAAAGTGCGATTGCCCTTGACGACGGTCGAAACCTTGTCGCTGAAGGGCGTTTCAAGAGTTGATACGGCGCGGATTTTTTCGCGCGCCGCGGTCGAGAGCAATTCGCGCCCTTCGGCGACGGCGAGGTTCGCGCTCTGCGCGTCGACCGCCTCTGCGAAAGCTTCGTTGACCCATTCAAGCTTGCCGTCCGTCGTCCGCTGCCAGACAGGCAGGTCGATCGCATCGAGCAGCGTGCGGAACGTCGACAGCGATGCGTGCAGGCGATCGCGTTCCAGCTTCAACTCGGCAAGTTCGGCTCTGAGATTGTTGAGTGCGATGAAGCGCACGAATGCCCGTCCGCCGGAAACGCGGCCCTGAGCTTCCAGGACCTCGTTGCGCTGCGTTTCGAGCACGAGATCGAAGCTTTGCGCCTGCGCGCGCAGCGTCTCGATCGCCTTTTCGAGCTGGCTGGCAGACGGCGCCTTCAGCCAGCGCCCGAAGGCGAGAAAAGTACGGTCGTCCTGCGGAGCGCCAGTCTCGACGGGGAGCTGTCCGAGGAACTCGGGACGTTCGGCCAGACCATCCCAGATCACGATGCGCCGGTTCTTGTCGGCGATGAGGGCCTGGAAACGGGAAATCCGCTGGTTTGCATCGGAAAGACCGGATCGCAGTTCGCGGTTCTCGGCCTCGATGTTGCCGCGCTGGCGGATGAGCCAGATGGCGGAAATCATGGCCGCGGAAATGACGCCGATCAGGACGGAAAAGGTGACGACTTCCGAGGAGCCGAAAATGGCCTTGGCAACCGGCGTCGACGCCTGGGCGGCCGCGTCGGTTGCCGCGAAGACGACGGTGCCCGCGAGCAGTCGCCGCAACAGGGCGGGCGCCTTGAGGCCTCCACCGAAAAGCGTGGATCGTTCTGTTTCCATGGCGCCGCCGTCCCCGTTTGTCCGGAAATTGCCGCCGACCTTACGCCGCCATGCACCGAAACCCCTGAAAGGGGTTTGCGTCAGTTGCGATTGCATCCCCGGTCTGTCTCCGTCTGTTTGCCGCATGTCCGACAAGACATCCCCACCCGCGACGCTCGAAGCTCCGCACTTGAGCGCCGCGTGTCTCATCAGACGCGCAAAGGACGCCGTAGTACTTTGAATTACCGCATGTTTCCTCAAATCGGTACGATTGCCGAAACATGCAGTAGCGTCACGAATCAATGACTTAAGCATACTTGTTTGACGAATCGCCGGAAAGTGCGCGGCTCAAAAAAGAGGCCGCGATCTCTTGTCAAGATCGCGGCCACAACATGTTGTGGATTGTCCGGCTAAGGATTAGTACCGGTAGTGTTCGGCCTTGAACGGGCCCTGCGGCTTCACGCCGATGTAGGCGGCCTGGTCTTCCGAGAGCTCGGTCAGCTTGGCGCCGAGCTTCGCGAGATGCAGGCGGGCGACCTTCTCGTCGAGCTGCTTCGGCAGCACGTAGACCTCGTTCTTGTAGTTCGCGCCCTTGCTGAAGAGCTCGATCTGCGCCAGCACCTGGTTGGAGAAGGAGGCCGACATCACGAAAGACGGATGTCCGGTGGCGTTGCCGAGATTGAGCAGCCGGCCTTCCGAAAGCAGGATCATGCGGTTGCCCTTCGGAAACTCGATCATGTCGACCTGCGGCTTGATGTTGGTCCATTTCAGGTTGCGCAGAGCCGAGACCTGGATCTCGTTGTCGAAGTGGCCGATGTTGCCGACGATCGCCATGTCCTTCATTTCGCGCATGTGGTCCATGCGGATGACGTCCTTGTTGCCGGTCGTCGTGATAAAGATATCGGCGGTCGAAACGACGTCCTCGAGCTGGACCACTTCGTAGCCGTCCATTGCGGCCTGCAAGGCGCAGATCGGATCGACTTCGGTGACTTTCACGCGCGCGCCTGCGCCCTTCAAGGAAGCGGCCGAGCCTTTACCGACGTCGCCGTAGCCGCAAACGACCGCGACCTTGCCGGCCATCATCACGTCGGTGCCGCGGCGGATGCCGTCGACGAGCGATTCCTTGCAGCCGTACTTGTTGTCGAACTTCGACTTCGTGACGCTGTCGTTGACGTTGATCGCCGGGAAGGGCAGCAGGCCCTTGGCCTGGAGCTGGTAGAGGCGGTTGACGCCGGTGGTCGTTTCTTCGGTGACGCCCTTGATGGCGTCGCGCTGCTTCGTGAACCAGCCGGGCGTTGCGGCGAGACGCTTCTTGATTTGGGCGAAGAGGATTTCCTCCTCTTCCGAACCCGGGTTCGAAAGTACGTTCTCGCCGGCTTCGGCGCGCGCGCCGAGCAGGATGTACATGGTGGCGTCGCCGCCATCGTCGAGAATCATGTTCGACAGGCCGCCGTCTGCCCACTGGAAGATCTTGTCGGTATAGGCCCAGTATTCTTCAAGCGTTTCGCCCTTGACGGCGAAGACAGGAACACCACTTGCCGCGATGGCGGCAGCGGCGTGATCCTGGGTAGAGAAGATGTTGCACGAGGCCCAGCGAACCTCGGCACCGAGCGCAACCAGCGTCTCGATCAGCACGGCCGTCTGGATGGTCATGTGCAGCGAGCCGGTGATGCGTGCGCCCTTCAGCGGCTTCGATGCACCGAATTCCTCGCGGCAGGCCATCAGGCCCGGCATTTCCGTTTCGGCGATGGCAATTTCCTTGCGGCCGAAATCGGCCAGGCCGATATCGGCGACAATATAGTCCTGAGTTGCGGTCATGGAGTTCTCCAGGGCTGATCTTTTCCGGCCGCGCCGGCCCCTCTGGCCTTTTGGCGGCATGACAACGCCTCCCGCGCAGGATCACGGGGAGAGTGGGCACGGTCTATCAGGAATCAGCGGGCAGGGCAACCGCGATATAAAGAAGTCTTTATATGTTTATATCGCGAGAGAGCCGGCAACCGGCCTTCGGTCTGATCGCGGCGGACCGCGTCAAATTTCTTCGCCGAACTTGTCCCGCACCAAAGCGTCGACGGCGTTCAACGCCTCTTCCGCCTGGACGCCGCTGGCAGTCACGAAAACGGTGCAGCCGGTGCTGGCGGCGAGCATCATCAGGCCCATGATCGAGGTGCCGCCGACGGTCATGCCGTCCTTGGAGACGGTGATCTCGGCATCATAGGCTTCAACGGTCTGGACGAATTTCGCCGACGCGCGTGCGTGCAGGCCGCGTTTGTTGATGATCAGGAGCTCCCGAGTCAGCGACATGTCCGGGCGATGGTCCATCATTTTCCACTCAGCACGCGGCTGGCGACATTGATGTATTTGCGCCCCGCCTCGGAGGCCTCGACGAGGGCCTTGTCCATGTCGCTTTCGCCGCGAACGCCGGCAAGCTTGATCAGCATCGGCAGATTGACGCCGGCGATCACCTCGACGCTGCCGCTGCGCATGACCGAGATGGCAAGGTTGGAGGGCGTGCCGCCGAACATGTCCGTCAGGATGATGACGCCATTGCCCTCGTCCGCGCCCGCAACCGCATCGAGGATGTCCTGACGCCGCTGGTCCATGTCGTCCTCGGGCCCGATGCACACGGTCTCGATAGCTTTTTGCGGACCAACCACATGCTCCAACGCATGCCGAAACTCTTCCGCCAGCTTGCCATGGGTGACAAGCACAAGTCCGATCATGGGTATCTTTGCTCCAACTGCATAGCAACTCGTTGATGGTCAGATATCGCAATGCAGCAATTTCGTCCACCTGTTGGGGCGGCCATCTTGGCAAGGAAAAGGGGAAGTGCAAGCCAAAAATGCCGAAAAAGCAGCCTTTGTGCCCTTGGATAAGGCTAAAGTGCTAAATTTTTGGGTAGCAACGCGTGCAGTGCATCGAAAGGGGAAACGGGGTTTTCAACGGGAACGCGCAGCAGCGGCAGACTTCGCCCAATTTCTAGCTGCAACCGTTCGTTCTCGGGCGGCAGACGCGCGTCGCGGGACGGCCGGACCGGCATGATCGCCCAGTCGAGAACGCAGGCCGAAACCGTTTCGACGGCCACGATGCCGCCGCCGCGGATCTCGATCAGGCCGCGAATGGATGGCGGGCACCGGGCGATGATCCGGTCGTTCTCAAGGCTGAGATCGACCCGGTCATCGGCGACGAGTGCCGCGAAACGTCCGCGGCGCCTCGCCTCGGAGATGCAGGAAAGCGCGAGCGCCGACTTGCCCGAGCCGGAAGCGCCGGTAATCAGAAATCCGGTCGTGCCGAGAACGATCGCCGTTGCATGGATATTGCAAACTGGCGCGGTCACTGGTGCGGCTCGGCGGGCAGCGAGAGGGTGAAGCGGGCACCGGTCACGTGCCCGCCCTGGCCGACGATGTTTTCCGCCTTCAGCGTGCCGCCGTGCGCTTCGGCGATCTGGCGGGAAATCGAAAGGCCGAGGCCGGAATTCTGGCCGAAGTCCTCGCCCTCGGGCCGGTCGGTGTAGAATCGCTCGAAAATCCGGTCGATGTCCTCGGCCTGGATGCCTGGTCCGTTGTCCTCGATGTAGACGAGGCAGCGGGACCGCGACCGGGTCAGGCGCACGACGATGCGGCCATTCTGCTCGGGAACGAAGGAGCGGGCGTTTTCGATGAGGTTCGTGACGATCTGGCCGATGCGCAACTCGTAGCCATTGACGACAAAGCTCGCCCGCGGATTGTCCTTGCGGTCGATGACGAAGTCGAGGAGGACTGGCTTCTTCTTGCTGCGGATCTGTCGGGAAATCTCGATGAGATCACCAAGCAGCTTCTCCAGATCGATTTTCTTGGCGTCGCTGCGCGCCAGTTCGGCATCGAGGCGCGAGGCGTCGGAAATATCGCTGATCAGCCGGTCGAGGCGGCGCACATCGTGCTGGATGACGTCGAGCAGCCGTTTTTTCGAGTCCTCGTTGCGCGCAAGCGGCAGGGTCTCGACGGCGCTGCGCAGCGACGTGAGCGGGTTCTTGAGCTCGTGGCTGACGTCGGCGGCAAAATTTTCGATCGCCGCGATGCGGTCATAGAGCGCCGTCGTCATTTCCCGGAGCGCCACGGAGAGGTTGCCGATTTCGTCCTGGCGCGAGGAAAAGTCCGGGATTTCCTCCCGTTCCTTCGCGCCGCCGCGGCGCACGCGAATGGCGGCGGCCGACAGCCTTCTCAGCGGATTGGCGATCGTCGACGACAGAAGCAGCGACAGGATGACGTTGACGAGGGCCGCAACGCCGAAGACGCGGATGATGGCGAGGCGCTCTGCGTGGACGATCTTGTCGATATCGCCCGCCTGCGTCGAAAGCAGGAGCACGCCAAGCACGGCGCGGAAACGCTGCACAGGCACCGCGACCGAAACGATGAGCTCGCCCTTCTCCGTTACCCGCACGACCGCTCCGCGCACACCGGTCAGTGCATTCATGACCTCCGGGTAGATCGAACCGTTGCCGCCCGGCGGCTCCTTGTAGAGCGGCAGGTCGCCCGGCTGCAGCAGCCGGTTGAGCCACACGCTGAGCTTGTCGGCGATGCCGGTCGTTTCCGGATCGACCGGCGGCAGATCGAAGCGCAGCACCTGGCCGCCGCTATAGAGGTGGCGGGAGTCGAGCAGGAGATCGGCATCGGCGTCGAAGAGGCGGGCGCGCGTCCGCGTCGGCGAAATCAGGCGTCTCAGGACTGGCGCTACACGCTCCTGGATGATCGGAAACTCGAGGTCCTCGTCGCTCGGCAGCGGAGTGATGCTTTCGCCGGCCTGGAGTTCGAGCAGCTTTTCCGGATCGATGGTGATCGAGTTGGTATCGACCGAGGCGGAGGCGGAAATTGCCCCGGCGATGATCTCGCCCTGTGTGAGGAGGCTTTCCACCCTGGCGTCGATCAGACCCTCGCGGAACTGGTTGAGATACATGATGCCGCCGACGAGCACCACGAGCGCGACGAGGTTGAAGAAGACGATGCGGCGGGTGAGGCTCGAAAAGACGGCATTGCCGAACAGGCGTCGGATCAGGGTGAAGGGATGCGCCCACCGGCGCTGGCTGCGCGCCGATGCCCGCCCTTCGATATCCTCGAGATCGCCCTGCAAGACTTCTACCAAGTCTCCTGCTCCCACGACGAAATTTCGTCGCCTTCCTTTCCTTGCAGCGCCGCGCGTCTTATCCGGCGCGCAAAGGACGCTGCAGCATTTTGAATTGCTGCATGTTTTATCCTTAAATCGGCTAGGATCTAAGGATACATGCAGTAGCGCCGGCACATCGCATCGATCTATCTGATCCCGGCTCGTGCGCGCCGGCCCGGCTCTTGTCCCATGGATGCGACATGCCCGACGCGGGCTGCCGCTCCCGCATCGCCGTTACGCCATTTCTGCATGATCCACAATCGCCGCCGTGGCAAGCGTGGAGCGCCGGTCGTCAGGCCGTCTCGCGAAAACGATAGCCGACGCCGTAGAGCGTTTCGATCATGTCGAAGTCGTTGTCGACCATCTTGAACTTCTTGCGAAGCCGCTTGATGTGGCTGTCGATCGTGCGGTCATCCACATAGACCTGCTCATCATAGGCGGCATCCATCAATGCGTCACGACTCTTCACCACGCCCGGACGCTGCGCCAGCGAGTGCAGGATGAGAAATTCGGTGACCGTCAGCGTGACCGACTCGTTCTTCCAGGTGCAGGTGTGGCGCTCCTGATCCATCACGAGCTGGCCACGTTCCAGCGAACGGGACGGCGCGTCGGAAGGCTTTGCCGTGCCGATGGCGCCGACCGCGGCAAGGTCTCGGTTCGGGGCGCGACGCAGGATCGCCTTGACGCGCTCGACCAGCAGGCGCTGGGAGAAAGGCTTGGTGATGAAGTCGTCGGCACCCATCTTGAGGCCGAAGAGCTCATCGATCTCCTCGTCCTTGGAGGTCAGAAAAATCACCGGCAGATCGGACTTCTGCCTGAGCCGGCGCAACAGTTCCATGCCGTCCATACGCGGCATCTTGATGTCGAAGATCGCGAGCTGTGGCGGACGCGCGAGCAGGCCTTCGAGTGCCGATGCACCGTCGGTGTAGGTTTCGACCTTGTAGCCCTCGGCTTCCAGCGCGATGGACACGGACGTCAGGATATTGCGGTCGTCATCGACAAGCGCGATGGTCTGCATCGTATTCAACTCCGTCTCTTGAGGTCCGTTGGCCAGACCCGCTCCAAGAATCGCGGCAACCGCGAGTCACCGGCGTTACTTGAGTATAAAGGTGGAACAAATTGTGGCGAAGCGCAAAAGCGCCGCCTGCCAATCGTCTCGGGATTGGCCGACAAATGTGTCTCGCAGAAGCATAATTCAACCGATTAAAAAATACACATTTTTCTTTAAATCGATTAATATACTGATATCATTATTGTTTTAGGAGTCGATGTCTTGTCTTCGATCAACCTTGTCGGTATGTTCCGACGACATTCCCCACCAATGGCCAATGACAAAGGAAGCTTGACCATGGAGCAACTCGGCACCCGCAATCCCTCGAACGGACTGGAAACAATCGGTTTTTCGGACCTGGCTTTCGTCCGCTACAATCTCGAGGCAGCGGAGCTTTACGAGGACGCCATTCGCCGGGGCGAGGCTCAAGTGACGGCGCACGGCGCCCTTTGCGCCCGCACCGGGCAGCACACCGGCCGCTCCCCCAAGGACAAGTTCGTCGTCCGCGACGCGGCGACCGCTGACCAGATCTGGTGGGACAACAACAATGCGATCTCGCCCGAAAACTTCGAACGCCTGCGCCAGGACATGGTTGCTCACGCCAAGGGCAAGTCGCTTTACGTGCAGGATCTCATCGGTGGCGCCGATCCGGCCCATGCTTTGCCGACGCGCGTCGTCACGGAACTCGCATGGCATTCGCTGTTCATCCGCAATCTCTTGATTCGTCCGGCACGCGAGGCGCTTGCAGCCTTCGAGCCGAAGCTGACGATCATCGACTTGCCGAGCTTCAGGGCGGATCCGGAGCGTCATGGTTGCCGTAGCGAAGCGGTGATCGCTTGCGACCTGACGAACGGCCTCGTCCTGATCGGCGGCACCTCCTATGCCGGCGAAATGAAGAAGTCGGTCTTCACGGTGCTCAACTATCTCCTGCCGAAAAAGGCCGTCATGCCGATGCATTGCTCGGCCAATGTCGGCCCCGCTGGCGATACGGCGATCTTCTTCGGTCTGTCCGGTACCGGCAAGACGACGCTTTCGGCCGATTCCACCCGCACGCTCATCGGCGACGACGAGCACGGATGGGGCGAGGACGGCGTCTTCAATTTCGAGGGCGGCTGCTACGCCAAGGCGATCAAGCTTTCGGCCGCCGCCGAGCCGGAGATCTACGCCACCACCCGGCGCTTCGGCACCGTCATGGAGAACGTCGTGCTCGATCAGCGCCGCGTGCCTGACTTCGACGACGGTTCGCTGACGGAAAACACCCGTATCGCCTATCCGCTGGACTTCATTCCAAATGCCAGCGAAACGGGGACCGCGCCGCAGCCGCGCACCGTCATCATGCTGACGGCGGACGCCTTCGGCGTCATGCCGCCAATCGCCAGGCTGACACCGGAACAGGCGATGTATCACTTCCTGTCCGGCTACACGGCCAAGGTCGCCGGAACGGAAAAGGGCGTGACCGAACCCGAGGCGACCTTCTCGACCTGCTTCGGCGCTCCGTTCATGCCTCGCCATCCGTCGGAATACGGCAATCTGCTCAAGGACCTCATTGCCAAGAACGGCGTTACCTGCTGGCTGGTCAATACCGGCTGGACCAGCGGCGCTTACGGCACGGGGCACCGCATGCCGATCAAGGTGACGCGTGCGTTGCTTTCGGCGGCACTCGACGGCTCGCTCAACGATGCGACGTTCCGCACCGACGTGAACTTCGGCTTTGCCGTGCCGGTGTCGGTACCGGGCGTTAACGACGGCATTCTCGACCCGCGGTCGACGTGGGCGGACGGCGTTGCCTATGACGCGCAGGCGCGCCGCCTGATCGACATGTTCATCGCCAACTTTGCCAAGTTCGAAAGCCATGTCGACGGCAGCGTGCGCGACGCGGCTCCGGGAGCGAAGGTCGCTGCCGAATAAAGATCGCTGGCTATGATTCACGTGAAACCCGGTCCGTTTGGGCCGGGTTTTCGCGTTTTAACCCTGATTGTTTTCAAATGCTTCGCGATAGCTGCTTTTCGGTACGCAATTCCCAGCGGAAAACCGCTGCACACTTTTCCTGGAACTGCTGACCACGGTGATTTCCGGATTGATTCGATCCAAAATCATGAACGTGATCGATTCTGATGAGTTAGACAGGGGAACGGGCAACCGCCTGCGCCGGCCCACGGCAGCAGGACGATCGAAACGGAGCAAACATGGCCAGCGATCCGCTTTACATCAACGACCGCATCGTCATTGCCGGCTGGGAATTGACGGAGCAGTTCGTGCTGGCCGGCGGACCGGGCGGACAAAACGTCAACAAGGTGTCGACGGCGGTCCAGCTCTTCTTCGACATCCAGACGTCGCCGTCGCTGCCGGACCGCGTCAAGGCGAATGCGTTGAGACTTGCCGGCCGCCGTGTTTCCAAGGACGGCGTGTTGATGATCGAGGCCAATCGGTTTCGCAGCCAGGAGCGCAATCGCGAGGATGCCCGCGAGCGGCTGAAGGAACTGATCCTGAAGGCGGCCGAGCCGCCGCCACCACCGCGCAAGAAAACGAAGCCGACCCGCGGTTCGATCGAGCGGCGACTGAAGGAGAAATCCGGCCGCGCCGAAATCAAGAAACTCCGCGGCCGGCCCGGTGGCGAGTGAGGGAATCCGGACTGCGTGCGTGCGCCGGAAACCGCGCCCGCGTCTCTCCGCACGGCCGAACGAATCTTTCGGCCGCTCCCTTGAACTTTCGCCGGTGCCGCCCTCTTTTATCCGGGGGCATCTGCGAAGAGGAGGCAACCATGGGTTTGTTCAGCTTTATCAAGAATGCCGGCAAGAAGCTCGGGATCGGTGGTGACGACACACCGCCGGATGCCGACAGTGTCCAGAAGGAGCTTGCCTCGCATGACCTCGGCACCAAGGACGTAGAGGTCGAAGTCGTGGACGACAAGGTTGTCCTCAAGGGCGTCGTGAAGGATCAGTCGACGTTCGAAAAGGCCGTCGTCGCCGTCGGCAACACGCTCGGCGTGTCGGCCGTCGAAGCGTCCGATCTCAAGGTCGCGGATGCAGGCGCTGCGCCCGCACCGGCCAAGGCGCCCGTCTTCTACACGGTGAAGAAGGGCGACAATCTCTGGAAAATCGCCGAGGCGCAGTACGGCAAGGGCAAAGGCGCCAAACACACACTGATCTTCGAAGCGAACAAGCCGATGCTGAAAGATCCCGACAAGATCTACCCGGGACAGGTGCTGCGCATTCCGGATCTTAATGCCGGCTGAACGACGGTATTTCGGGTGGCGACCGGGTCGCGCGAAGACTATACCGCCTGACTTCGGGTTTGATGACCTACGGCGCCACGCGTCTTGTCATACGTGCAAAGGACGCTGTAGCATTGTGAATGCAACAGGGCCCGTCGATCGTCGCAGCGGATGACGGGACACACGCGATGCAGGTGCTGCCAAAGGGAATAAGACACATTCCGGGATTCCTCGACCGCTCCCACCAGGAGGAACTGGTCGAGGCCATCCGTCTCGTCGTTGCGGAGGCGCCGCTCTTCGTGCCGGAAATGCCGAAGACCGGAAAGCCGATGTCGGTGCGCATGACCAATTGCGGTCCGCTCGGCTGGGTCACCGATCGCGAACGGGGCTATCGCTATCAGGCGGAGCATCCGCTGACGGGCAAGCCCTGGCCGGCAATGCCCGCGGCGCTCACCGATATCTGGCACGCGGTTTCGGCGAGCGACAAGGAGCCGGAGGCCTGCCTCGTCAACTTCTATTCCGCGGACGCGCGCATGGGTCTGCATCAGGACAGGGACGAACGGGACCTCGAGACGGCTGTCGTTTCGATCTCGCTCGGCGATACCTGCCTCTTCCGTGTCGGCGGCCGGGAGCGCAGCGGGCAGACGATCTCATTCAAGCTTGCGAGCGGCGATGTCGTCGTGCTCGGCGGCGAAGGCAGGCTCGCCTTCCACGGCGTCGATCGCATCTATCCGAACACCTCGACGCTGCTGAAGAACGGCGGCCGCGTCAATCTCACCTTGCGCCGGGTCAATCCTTAGCGCATCGGCCCGAAAATCGGAATCGATTTTCGGAAAACACGATGCGTAGATTCGAAGACTTACAGCGTCCTTTGAGCGTCCTGAAGGACGCACGGCGCTGTAGAAATGAGGGCAGGGGAGCGCGCGCGAGCGGTGCCCGCTTCAAAGCTTCCTGAGCGCGACCGTCTCCGTCAGGTGGTTCGGGCCCTTCTGCAGGATCAGGTCGGCGCGCGGCCGCGTCGGCAGGATGTTCTGGTGCAGGTTTTTCAGGTTGATATTGTGCCAGAGCCCCTCGGCGATGGCGCGCGCCGCGTCTTCGCTGATCGTCGCATAGCGATGGAAGAAGGACTGCGGGCTCTTGAAGGCCGTTTCGCGCAGCCGCATGAAGCGGCTCACGTACCAGCTGTGAATGAGACTTTCCTCGGCATCGATATAGATCGAGAAATCGAAGAAATCCGACACCATCGGCACGATCTTGCCGTCGGCCGGCAGGTTGCGCGATTGCAGCACATTGATTCCTTCGAAGATCAGGATGTCCGGCCGGTCGATGGTCTGGAACCGGTCCGGGACGACGTCATAGGTCAGGTGCGAATAGGTGGGCGCCTTGACGTTCGGCTGCCCCGCCTTGATCGCCGAGAGGAAGCGCAAGAGCGCGCCAATGTCGTAGCTCTCCGGAAAACCCTTGCGATCCATCATGTTTTCCCGCTGCAGGATCGCGTTCGGGTAGAGGAAGCCGTCGGTCGTGATCAGGTCGACCTTCGGGCTAGAGGGCCAGCGCGCCAGGAGCTCGGCGAGGATGCGCGCCGTCGTAGATTTGCCGACGGCGACCGAACCGGCGATGCCGATGACGAACGGCGTCTTCGTTTCATCGGACATGCTGAGGAAGCGCTTGCGCTGCTGGAACAGGATCTGTGAGGCCTCGACATGGGCGGAGAGCAGCCGCGACAGCGACAGGTAGATCCGGCGGACCTCGCCAAGGTCGACCGGGTCGTTGAGCGAGCGCAGGCGCTGCACCTCGTCGGCTGTCAGGGTCAACGGCGTGTCGGCGCGAAAGCGCGACCATTCCTCGGCCGAGAACACGTGGTAGGGCGAGTACTCTCCGCCCTGGAGGTTGCCCGGAATATCCCCGGCGTCGATGTCTTTCGCGGCGATAGTCATGGGTTTTGCCGGTTTGCCTTCTCCTGCAGGCCGGACTGGCTGGTCCGCCTGGCAAGCTCGTCCATCACATCCTGCAACGGGACGGCTGCAATGTTCAATACGACCATAAGATGATAGAGAAGGTCGGCACTCTCATCGACCAGATTCTTGCGGTCGTCGCTGATCGCCGCGATGACTGTTTCGACCGCCTCCTCGCCAAGCTTCTTGGCCGCCTTGCGCTGGCCGGCCGCGACGAGCTTGGCGGTCCAGGATTCCTCCGGCGCCGCCTTTGCCCGCACGGCCACGATGTTTTCGAGATCGGAAAGAGTGAAACCGGTCATGCTGAAATCCTTCTAGATCACGATGATTTAGGTCGGACCGATCCAAAATCATAAAACGTGATCGATCCTAGCTAGTTAGAGCGGGATGCGAGCGGAAAACTGCGTACACTTTTCGTCATCCCGCTCTAAGCGTCAGTCGAGGCGCATGGCGATGCCGTGCTCGACCATGTAGCGCTTCGCCTCGCCGATGCTGTAAGTTCCGAAATGGAAGATCGACGCTGCAAGGACCGCCGTTGCGTGGCCGTCGCGCACACCTTCGACCATGTGGTCAAGCGTCCCGACGCCGCCCGAGGCGATGACGGGCGCCCGCACCGCATCGGCAATCGCCCGCGTCAGGGCAATGTCGTAGCCGCCTTTCGTGCCGTCGCGATCCATGGAGGTGAGCAGGATTTCGCCGGCGCCGAGATCGACGACCTTCCGGGCGAACTCGACCGCGTCGATGCCTGTCCGCTCCCGTCCGCCATGAGTGAAGATTTCCCAGCGGTGCGCCTCGCCCTCGGCGGATACCTTCTTGGCATCGATCGCGACGACGATGCACTGGTTACCGAACTTGTCGGCGGCTTCCGCCACGAAATCCGGATTCTTCACCGCCGCCGTGTTGATCGACACCTTGTCGGCGCCGGCGAGCAGCAGCTTGCGGATATCGGACACCTGCCGCACGCCGCCGCCGACGGTGAGCGGCATGAAGCATTGTTCGGCGGTGCGGGCGACGACGTCGAAGATGGTTTCGCGGTTATCCGAGGACGCCGTGATGTCGAGGAAGCAGAGTTCGTCGGCGCCGGCCGCATCATAGGCGCGCGCCGCTTCCACCGGGTCACCCGCATCGATGAGGTCGACGAAATTGACGCCCTTGACGACGCGTCCGTCCTTGACGTCGAGGCAGGGGATTACGCGGGCTTTCAGGGTCATCGGATCATCCTTTTCTCGCGGCCCGGATCAATGACAGCGCTTCCTGCGGGTCGATGCGGCCATCGTAGAGCGCGCGACCGGAGATCGCGCCCTCGAGTTTTTGCGCATCCGGCTCAGTCATGCGGCGAATGTCGTCCATCGAGGCGAGGCCGCCCGAGGCGATTACCGGGATCGACACCGCGTCGGCAAGCTCCAGGGTCGAAGCCCAGTTGATGCCGGTCAGGATGCCGTCGCGGTCGATATCCGTATAGATGATCGCCGCAACGCCGGCGCCCTCGAATTTCTTCGCAAGCTCGATGACGCCGAGTTCGGAGGCCTCGGCCCAGCCCTCGACCGCCACCTTGCCGCCCTTGGCATCGATGCCGACGGCGACCCTGCCGGGGAATTTGCGGCAGGCTTCGATCACGAGCGCCGGATCGCGGACGGCCACGGTGCCGAGAATGACGCGCGCGAGCCCACGCGAAAGCCAGTTCTCGATATGCGCCAGCGTGCGGATCCCGCCACCAAGCTGCACCGGGTTCCGGGTTGCCTTGAGGATCGCGTCGACCGCCGCACCGTTCACGGTCTCGCCGGCAAACGCGCCGTTCAGATCGACGACGTGCAGCCACTCGAAACCCTGCTCCTCGAAGGCTCGCGCCTGGGCGGCCGGATCGGGATTATAGACGGTCGCCTGGTCCATGTCGCCGAGCTTCAGGCGCACGCATTGTCCGTCCTTGAGGTCGATCGCAGGGAAGAGAATCATGTGTGGATCCGATCAGGTAAGAACGCCGGCAGCCTCAAGGCTTCCAACGCAGGAAATTCGAAATGAGGGCGAGCCCGAGCGTCTGGCTCTTTTCCGGGTGGAACTGCGAGCCTGCCTTGTTGTCGCGTGCGACGAATGCGGTCACCGGCCCGCCATAGTCCGCTTCCGCAATGACGTCCTCGGGGTTCTCGGCAGCGAGGTGATAGGAGTGCACGAAATAGGCATGCAGCCCGCTCTCGCCGGTCGGGATACCCTCGAAAAGCGCGTGCGGCCGGTTGAGCCTCAGCGTGTTCCAGCCGATCTGGGGAATCTTCAGCGACGGATTGGCCGGCGTCATTTCCTTGACGTCGCCCGGGATCCAGCCGAAGCCCTTGGTGATGGTCTTTTCAAGCCCGCGCGACGACATGAGTTGCATGCCGACGCAGATCCCGAGGAAGGGACGCCCGTCCTTCTCGACGGCCTGCGTCAAGGCATCCTCCATGCCCGCGACGCTAGCCAAGCCGCGGCGGCAATCGGCATAGGCGCCGACGCCCGGCAGGACAATGCGGTCGGCGGACGCCACCCGTTCCGGCTTGTCGGTCAGGTCGATCTCGGCGGCGATGCCGGCTTCGCGTGCCGCCCGTTCGAAGGCTTTCGTCGCCGAGCGCAGATTGCCCGACCCGTAGTCAATGATGGCGACCCGCATCAGCGTTCTCCATAGGGTTGAAAGAGGCCAAGGCCGGCGGTGCTTTCGGCCTGTTTCGTGGCAGACCCATCGAGTGACGGCAACGGAGTTGCCGTCCTGCGATCCGCCGTGGCCGGTATGTTGGAAAAATAGATCTCTTCCGCCGTTTCCAGGTCGCGTGCCGGGACGATCGAGCGAAGCGTCCAGTCTCGTTTCCTGAGATTCCGCGCGACCAGAAGTGGGCCTTCCAGCGATACCAGCAGGCTGAGTGCCAGTTGCATGAAAAGCGAGGCGGCAAGGGCGCCGGGGACGGCGGACAAGAAGATCAACAGGATTTGCAGAACGGCAACCAGGATTCCAAGGAGCCAGGAACGCTTGCTCATCAACCACAGCGCGGGGAAGAAAAAGGCGGCCCAGGAAAAGCCGTCCGCGATGAATCGCGCCCTTTCGTCATCGGCCGGTGCGCCGGGCGGGGTCATGATCAGATAAGAAGCCATGGGTCTCAGCCGGTATTGGCCGGCTCAGGCGAGCGTTCCCTTGGTCGAGGGCACGCGTCCAGCCTGGCGCGGATCGATTTCGGTTGCGGTGCGGAGCACACGGGCGACGGACTTGAAACAGGTCTCGGCAATATGATGGTTGTTGGCGCCGTAGATGTTCTGGATATGCAACGTGATGCCGGCATGCTGGGCCAGCGCCTGGAAGAATTCACGCACCAGCTCCGTGTCGAAGCTGCCGATCTTCGGCGAGGTGAAAGTCACGTTCCAGACGAGGAAGGGCCGGCCGGAAACATCGACGGCGGCGCGCGTCATCGTTTCGTCCATGGCAAGGTCGATCGAGGCGTATCGGGTGATGCCGCGGCGATCGCCGAGCGCCTTGGCAAGCGCCTGGCCGAGCGCAATACCGGTGTCCTCGACCGTGTGGTGGTCGTCGATATGCAGGTCGCCGTCCGCCTTGATCTCCATGTCGATCAGCGAGTGGCGCGAAAGCTGGTCCAGCATATGGTCGAAGAAGCCGACTCCGGTCGCGATCTTCGACGTTCCCGTTCCATCGATGTTGACGGAGACCGATACGGCGGTTTCATTTGTCTTTCTGGAAACTTGGCCGCTGCGGCTGGGCATGCTTTCTGCCATCAGGCTCTCCTGTATGCGCTCGATCGGATGATTTCGCGCTGAAACGATGCAAAATCAGCGGGATCGACACTAAACCAGAGCTGGACGCGGGAGCAAAACCGCTTCACGCTTCTCGTAAGATCGCTCCAGAGCCGCTCCATATCAGGGGAGCCGCGAAATATCCAGAACTGTGACGGAAATTCGGCCGATCTGCAGACCTCAGGAAGGGAAGACCGCGAGGAAGGCGAAGGGCATTTGCAATCGCGCGGTGCGCACTTACATAGGCGTCAAGCAACCAGGCTCGCCTGCAGCGATGCGCGTCTAACTGGACGCGCCAAAGCCGCTGTAGCACTCTAGAGTCGCTGCATGGTCTTGCCCTTGAATCATTCCGATCCAGGGAATCATGCGGCGGAGCCGCAACACCCCGGGGCCGATAGGTATCTTCATGAGTGAACACAATCCCTACGGAACGATGCATGCGACCACCATCATCACGGTACGAAAAGGTGGCAAGGTGGTGATGGCGGGCGATGGTCAGGTCAGTCTCGGCCAGACCGTCATGAAGAGCAACGCCCGCAAGGTCCGGCGCCTGTCGAAGGGCGACGTGATCGCCGGCTTCGCCGGTGCGACGGCCGATGCCTTCACGCTGCTCGAACGGCTCGAGGCCAAGCTCGAGCAATATCCCGACCAGCTCATGCGTGCCGCCGTCGAACTCGCCAAGGATTGGCGAACCAACAAATACCTGCGCAACCTCGAGGCAATGATGCTCGTTGCCGACCGATCCATAACGCTGGCCATCACCGGCAATGGCGACGTGCTCGAACCCGAACACGGCACGATCGCGATCGGTTCGGGCGGAAACTATGCCTTGGCGGCCGCGCGTGCGCTGATGGACAGTGACAAGTCGGCCGAAGAGATCGCTCGGCGCGCGCTCGAAATCGCAGGCGATATCTGCGTCTACACCAACCACAATATCGTGGTGGAGACGCTGGATGCCGAATGACGGGGTCGATGTCAGTTTCCTGCCGGTCGCCGACGGCCACCTGTCGATGCTGCATGGCTGGCTTTCCGAGCCGCATGTACGGCAGTGGTGGGGCGACCCGGACAAGGAGCTGGAATCGATCCGCGATGGCTGTGCGAGCGGCGAGGTGGAGGGCTTCATTTTTCATGTCGGCGGAACGCCCGCCGGATACATTCAGTCCTGGACGCCGTCGCAATATGACGAGCCCTGGGCGAAGGATCTGCCGTCCGACACGCCGGGCGTGGACATGTTCGTGGGCCCGCCTGAAATGACTGGAAAAGGCATCGCCGCGCTGGCGCTCAAGGCCTTTGCCGAAAGACTGTTCGAAAACGGCGCCGCCCGTATCGTGATCGACCCCGACGGCGGCAATCGCCGCGCGGTCCGGGCCTATGCGAAGGCAGGCTTCGTGCCCTTTGGCGAATGGATAGATGAGTCCGGCCGGACACTCCTGATGGAGCTGACGCGCACGGAGTTTGAGAGGAATTCATGACCAACTTTTCCCCCAGAGAAATCGTGTCGGAGCTCGACCGCTACATCATCGGCCAGAAGGACGCGAAACGTGCCGTGGCCATTGCCTTGCGCAACCGCTGGCGGCGCCAGCAGCTTGACGACGATCTGCGCGACGAAGTCATGCCGAAGAATATCCTGATGATCGGCCCGACCGGCGTCGGCAAGACGGAAATCTCCCGGCGGCTGGCGAAGCTCGCCGGTGCCCCCTTCGTCAAGGTCGAAGCGACCAAGTTCACCGAGGTCGGCTATGTCGGCCGTGATGTGGAGCAGATCGTTCGCGACCTCGTCGAAGTCGGCATCACTTTGGTGCGGGAGAAGAAGCGCGTCGACGTCAAGGCCAAGGCCCATCAGAACGCCGAAGAGCGCGTGCTCGACGCGCTGGTCGGGGCGACCGCCTCGCCCGCAACGCGCGACTCCTTCCGCAAGAAATTGAGGGCCAACGAGCTCGACGACAAGGAAATCGAGATCGACGTTGCCGAGACCGGCGCGCCCGGTGGCTTCGAGATCCCGGGCATGCCCGGCGCCAATATCGGTGTCCTCAATCTTTCCGAAATGTTCGGCAAGGCGCTCGGCGGCAGGACCAAGAAGGTCAAGACGACGGTCAAGGCCTCCTATGAACTCTTGATCAACGACGAGTCCGACAAGCTGCTCGACAACGAGCAGATCCAGCGCGAGGCGGTGGCGGCGGCCGAGAACGACGGCATCGTCTTCCTCGACGAGATCGACAAGATTGCCGCCCGCGACGGCGGTATGGGGGCCGGCGTATCGCGAGAAGGCGTCCAGCGGGACCTGCTGCCGCTGGTCGAGGGCACGACGGTTGCCACGAAATACGGACCGGTAAAGACGGATCATATCCTCTTCATCGCCTCCGGCGCCTTCCACGTCTCCAAGCCGTCGGATCTGCTGCCGGAGCTGCAGGGTCGCCTGCCGATCCGCGTCGAGTTGCGCGCGCTGACCAAGGAGGATTTCCGCCGTATCCTGACGGAAACCGAGGCGAGCCTCATCCGCCAGTATAAGGCCCTTCTCGACACGGAGGAGGTGAAGCTCGATTTCACCGAGGATGCGATCGACGCGCTCGCCGAGGTCGCGGTCCAGCTCAACACCAGCGTCGAGAATATCGGCGCGCGCCGCCTGCAAACGGTGATGGAGCGCGTCCTCGACGACGTGTCCTTCAACGCGCCGGACCGTGGCGGACAGACGGTGATGATCGATGCGGAATACGTCCGGAAGAACGTCGGCGATCTCGCCGCCAACACGGACCTGTCACGCTATATTCTGTGACCACAGCGCGGCGCGTCTCATCGGACGCGCTGCAGCAGTTGCACAGCGGCGGACGGCCGGAGCGAGCGAACTCCGGCAATCGCCGAATTGTGAGGCGCCCGTCACTCGACAGGCGCCTTCATTTTTTCTACAGCGATCGGTGATCGATTGAAGGCCGGGCATTATTCCGACATGATCTTGCCGTAGGGGCCGCGCGCTCGAAGAACCGGGTTCCGGAGTTTCATAGGAAGAACAGATCGTGCGTCTCACCGCCTGCTTGCTCGTCATCGCCGCGTTTTGCCTCTCCGCCGGCCCGGGAGCCGCCGCGGAAATGGTTCCCGCGGGCAACCGCCACGTCGAGCAGCCTAAGATACCAGGCGCTTCGGTTCGCCGCACGAAAGCAGGCCGAACCTCCTTCGATGCCAAATACGAGAAAGTGCGTGATCTGCTCGCCAGCGACCGCCAGCTCGTCGGCAAGATCAAGTCCGTCGCCAGCGCCTACGGCATCGCACCGATCCACATGATCGGGGCCATCGTCGGCGAGCACACCTACAATGTCGATGCCTACGACCGGCTGCAATCCTATTATGTGAAGGCGGCCGCCTATGCCGGCAACCGCTTCCAGTTCGGCTATGACGGCGAGTCCGTTGACGCGTTCGTCGCGCGGCCGCAATTCGCCGCCTGCGCCGGCAAGGACAATTCCTATGCGCTGTGGAGCTGCCGCGAGCGCATATGGGACAGCGAGTTCCGCGGCCGTTCGGTCGGCGGGCAATCCTTCCCGAACAACCGCTTCAGCGCCGTCTTCTTCCAGCCCTTTTTCGCCGGCCAGACATTCGGTCTCGGCCAGATCAATCCATTGACCGCCCTGATGCTGACGGACATGGTGGCGCGCGTTTCGGGCTATGAGCGCCTGGACGAGAACAACGCCGCCGGCGTCTACGAGGCGATCATGGATCCGGACGTCTCGCTGGCTTACATGGCAGCCTCGATCCGCCACTCGATCGACGCCTATCGTTCGATCGCTGGCATGGACATCTCCAACAACCCCGGTCTGACGGCGACGCTCTACAACGTCGGCAATCCCGACCAGCGCGCCGCAACGCTCGCCGCGAAAAACCAGGACGCCGAGGTCCATTGGCCGGAAGAAAACTATTACGGCTGGCTGGTCAACGACAAGCTCGCGGAACTCGAAAGCCTGCTCTGAGCCGGATCACCGGGTTCCGTCCTTATCTTTCCGTTCTTCCGTGATTCACGTGAAGCATCTTCCTTGATTGCGCCGTATATAATTGAAACGGTAGTCGATCGAGAAAGGCACTCCATCATGGATACGCGACCGGAACCCTTCGAGCCGCCCGCGCCCGAACCCCGCGTCGGCATTCCCTCGCGCCTGCAAATCATCCGCACGGTCTTTCGCAATCCACTCGAACTCTGGGGCGAGCCCTCCTATACGCTGCCCTGGATCGAGACGAAGTTCATCAATCAGCGCACCCTGATCGTCAACGATCCCGGTCTCATCCGCCATGTTCTCGTGGAGAATGCCGCCAATTACGAAATGGCGAGCGTCCGGCAGCTGATCCTTCGCCCGATCCTTCGCGACGGCCTGCTGACGGCGGAAGGCGAGGTCTGGAAGCGATCCCGCAAGGCGATGGCGCCAGTTTTCACGCCACGGCACGCCAAGGGCTTTGCCGGCCAGATGCATCGCGTCTGCGAGGAATTCATTCGGCGATATGAGCGGGCTGGTTCGGGGCCATTGGTGACGAATGTCGCCGTCGACATGACCGAGCTTACCTTCGAGATCCTCGCCGAAACCCTCTTTTCCGGCGAGATCGCCGTCGAAAAGCAGGGTTTTGCAGGCAACGTGGAGGAGTTGCTGCACCGGATGGGCCGGGTCGATCCCATGGATCTCCTGGTTGCGCCGCCGTGGGTGCCGCGGCTCACCCGCATCGGCGGCAAGAAGGTCCTGAACCGGTTCCGGGGCATCGTATCCGAAACGATGGCGCAACGCCGGCGGCGGATGGCCGAGGAGCCCGAGCGCGTTCCGAACGATTTCCTGACGCTGTTGCTGCAGCTCGAAGGACCCGAGGGTCTTTCGACGACCGAGATCGAGGACAATATCCTGACCTTCATCGGCGCCGGACATGAAACGACGGCGCGCGCGCTCGCCTGGACCCTCTATTGCATCGCCAACACGCCCGCCTATCGCGAGATGATGGAGCGGGAAGTCGACGAGGTCATGGCAAGCGGGGAGGATCCCGTCGACTGGCTTGATCGCATGCCGCATGTGCTTGCCGCCTTCGAGGAAGCGCTCAGGCTCTATCCGCCCGCGCCATCCATCAACCGAGCGGCGATCGAGGAAGATGAGTGGACATCGCCGGCCGGCGAATACGTCCGCATCGAAAAGGGCATAACGGTGCTGATCATGCCGTGGACCCTCCATCGGCACCTGCTCTATTGGCAAAAACCCCGCGCGTTCATGCCGGAGCGCTTCCTCCCCGAAAACCGGGAGAAGATCAACCGCTTCCAGTACCTGCCCTTCGGCGCGGGCCCGCGCGTCTGCATCGGTGCGACCTTCGCCTTGCAGGAGGCGGTCATCGCGCTCGGCGTGCTCATGCACCGCTTCCGCTTCGACCTGACCGAGGCAACGCATCCCTGGCCGGTGCAGAGGCTGACGACGCAGCCGCGGGGCGGTCTGCCGATGAAGGTGTCGGTGCGGGTGGGATAGTATTCCACGCTACCCAGAAACTACCCTCCTCCTGCCCTGCCGGGCAGAGGGGGGGTATCATCACCCGCACCGCTGCAATCTGATTGGAGGCCGCTCCAATCAGACGCACAAAGGTCGCTCTCACGCGATGGTTTTTCCCCGAAATATGCCCTATCACCGGACGATCCTTCCACGTTCGGGACTCCTCCCGACCCTCAACACTGGACTGAGCAGAAATTGACCTCGCATCTTCTTCTCGGCATCGACACCGGCGGAACCTATACCGACGCCGTTCTTTTCAGCGAAGCGGCGGGCGTCGTCGCCAAGGCCAAGGCGCTGACCACGCGCCATGACCTTGCGGTTGGCATCGCCGGAGCGGTAGAGGCCGTTCTCGACAAGGCGAACGTCCCTGTCACGGCGATCAGCCTCGTCTCGCTGTCGACGACGCTCGCCACCAACGCGCTGGTCGAGGGGCAGGGGGGCAGGGCGGGCCTGGTGATGATCGGCTTCGGTCCGGAGGATTTGAAGCGCGACGGGCTGGTCGAGGCCTTGGGTTCCGATCCCGTCCTCTTCCTACCCGGCGGCCACAATGTTCATGGCGGTGAGACACCGCTCGACATGAGCGCGCTCGACGAGGCGCTGCCGACACTCGCGAACCAGGTGTCATCCTTTGCGATCGCCGGCTATTTCGCGGTGCGCAATCCGGCGCACGAAAAGCGCGTGCGCGACCGTATCCGCGAGGTTTCGCACCTACCGGTGACATGCAGCCATGAGCTTTCGTCGAAGCTCGGCGGCCCGCGGCGGGCGCTGACGACACTTCTCAATGCCCGCCTGGTGTCGATGATCGATCGGCTGATCGGCTCCTGCGAGGATTTCCTCAAGGTCCGCGGCATTCACGTGCCGATGATGGTGGTGCGCGGCGATGGCGCATTGATCTCGGCGGCGGAAGCGCGACTGAGGCCGATCGAAACGATCCTCTCCGGGCCGGCTGCGAGCCTCGTCGGCGCTCGGCATCTGACCGGCCTTGAAAACGCGGTCGTCTCGGATATCGGCGGCACGACGACGGACGTCGCCGTGCTTGAAAAGGGCCGTCCGAGGCTGGATGCCGAAGGCGCCGTGGTCGGCGGCTTCCGCACCATGGTCGAGGCCGTCGCCATGCGCACCTATGGGCTCGGCGGCGATTCGGAAGTGCGGATCAACGATCGCGGTCTCAGGGCACAGATCGATCTCGGGCCGCGGCGGTTCCTGCCGCTGAGCCTGGCGGCCGCTCTGCATGGTGACGCCGTGCTGTCCGTGCTCGAAAGGCAGTTGCGCGCGACGCATGCGGGACGGCACGACGGCCGCCTCGCCGTGCGGACCGGTCTGCCTGATCATCTCGCGAGCGGCCTTCAGCCGCAGGAACAGGCGCTTTACGATCGCATCGGCATGGTGCCGGTGGCGTTGGCGGACGTGCTTCTCAGCACCCCGCAGCGGGCGACGCTCGACCGCCTCGTGGCGCGCGGGCTGGTGCATATCTGCGGCATCACGCCATCGGATGCGATGCATGTGCTTGGCAGGCAGGCGCAGTGGAACGCCGCCGCGGCACGCCTTGGTCTCGAGATTGCGGCACGCCTGAAGGATGGTTCCGGCCAGTCGGTCGCGCCATCCGCCGAAGGGCTGGCTCAGATGATCGTCGACCGGCTGACGCGGCAATCCTCGGAGGTGATCCTGCAGGGCTGCCTCGGCGAAGACGGCGCTGGCACCATCGATCCCGCGACGTCGCTCGCTGTCGATCGCGCCCTGAAGCGCGAACCTGGGATCGTCCGTTTTTCGATCGGGCTCGACCGGCCTCTCGTCGGTCTCGGCGCCTCGGCGCCCGTTTATTATCCAGCTATCGCCGACATGCTGGCTACGGATGCGGCGATACCGCCGGAGGCCGACGTGGCGAATGCCGTCGGAGCGGTGGTCGGGCAGGTCAGGGCCTCCGTCACGGTGTTCGTGACGACGCCCGAAGAGGGCATCTTCATCGTCAACGGCGCTGGCGCAAGCGAACGCTTCCTCGATCAGGAACAGGCTTTCGGCGTCGCGCGACACCGCGCACGGACCATGGCGCTCGAAACAGCCCGCGCGAACGGCGCCGAGGAACCGGCGGCGACGATGTGGGAAGAGATCGACGCGCCGGAGGTCGAGGGCGGCCGCAAGCTGATCGAGGCGCGGTTCATCGCCTCGGCCAGCGGCCGGCCGCGTATCGCGCATCACTAGATCACGATGATTTCGGGTCGAATCGACCCGAAATCATAAACGTGATCGACTCTAAAAAGTTGAGCCGTGGGCGGGCGGAAAATTGCGCATATGTTTCCTCAGCCCGCCCTGATCTTTTCCAGTTTGGAAACAATTCTTCGCATCCTTGCGGAATTGACAGTGAATGAATTGGTGAGAAACTGCCTTGTCACGAGCGGGATGAGGGAAAGCAGGAATGCTTTTCCGGGCACATCCCGCTCTTGTTGTTCGAGCAATTGCAGGAAAAGCGTCGCGGTTTCCCGTCCGGAACTGCGTCAAATCAAGGACTGGGTCGCTGCTCCATTGAAGCAGTGACCTAAATAATCGAAGTGGTAGGCTTGGATCGGCCTGATCCCGGCGTATCGTTAGCCAAAGTCGAGATATTGCAGGAGTTGCCGCATGGCCCGCGTTGAAAAGTATGGTTTGAAGATCGATGACGGGCTCCATGATTTCCTGGCCGACGAGGCAATGCCGGGCACCGGTGTCGATACGGAAACGTTCTTTTCCACACTGTCGGACCTTGTTCACGACCTTGCCCCGAAAAACCGCGCGCTTATTGCCAAACGCGATGAGATGCAGGCGCAAATCGATGCCTGGTATCGCGATAACGGCGCACCGGTCGACCTCGACGCCTACGAGGCCTTTCTGAGGCAGATCGGTTACCTTCTGCCGGAAGGTCCGGCGTTTTCGATCTCGACCGCCAATGTCGATCCCGAGATCGCGACGATTGCCGGACCACAGCTCGTCGTGCCGGTGATGAATGCGCGCTACGCCCTGAACGCCGCCAATGCCCGCTGGGGTTCGCTCTATGACGCGCTCTATGGAACCGACGCAATTCCCGATACCGAGGGCGCGGAGCGTGGCAAGGGATACAATCCGAAGCGCGGCGCCAAGGTCATCGGCTGGGCCCGGGATTTTCTGGACGCGAGCGCGGCCATGGCCAAGGGCCGCTGGACCGATGTGACCGCGTTCAGGGTCGAAGGTTCTGCACTTGCGATCACGCTTGCAGACGGCACGAAGACGGCGCTCGCTGATCCATCTTGCTTTGCCGGTTATTCCGGCTCTGCCGACGCGCCGTCGGAAATCGTTCTGCGCCGAAACAATCTTCACATCGTCGTCGTGCTCGATGCGACGACGCAGATCGGCAAGGAGGATCCGGCTAACGTTTCCGACGTGATCCTCGAATCGGCGATCACGACGATCATGGACTGCGAGGACTCCATCGCCGCCGTCGATGCCGAAGACAAGGTCGTCGTCTATCGCAACTGGCTGGGTCTGATGAAGGGCGACCTTGAGGAACAGGTTTCCAAGGGCGGCAGGACATTCACCCGCAAGCTCAATGCCGATCGTGTTTACACAAGCCGGAACGGAGCGGCACTGACGCTGCCCGGACGCTCGCTGATGCTGGTGCGCAATGTCGGCCACCTCATGACCAATCCGGCGATTGTCGACCGCGACGAGCGCGAGGTGCCGGAAGGCATCATGGATGCCATGGTCACGGCCCTGATCGCGCTCCACGATATCGGACCCAAGGGCCGCCGGGCGAATTCGCGCGCGGGTTCGATGTATGTCGTCAAGCCGAAGATGCACGGGCCGGAAGAAGTTGCCTTTGCCTGCGAAATTTTTTCGCGCGTTGAGGCGGCGCTCGGCATGCCGGCGAACACCGTGAAGATGGGCATCATGGATGAGGAGCGGCGCACGACCGTAAACCTGAAGGAATGCATCCGCGCCGCCCGCGAGCGCGTCGTCTTCATCAACACCGGCTTCCTGGACCGGACCGGCGACGAGATCCACACGTCGATGGAAGCCGGTCCGATGATTCGCAAGGGCGACATGAAGCAGGCAGCCTGGATCGCGGCTTACGAGAACTGGAACGTCGATATCGGCCTCGAGTGCGGGCTCTCCGGCCACGCGCAGATCGGCAAGGGCATGTGGGCGATGCCCGACCTTATGGCCGCAATGCTCGAACAGAAGATTGGTCATCCGAGGGCGGGCGCGAACACGGCCTGGGTTCCGTCGCCGACCGCGGCGACGCTGCATGCAACGCACTACCATCGCATCAACGTCGCCGAGGTCCAGGCGGGCTTGAAAAGCCGGCCGCGTGCCAAGCTCGCCGATATCCTCTCGGTGCCTGTGGCGGCACGGCCGAACTGGACAGAGGCCGAAATCCAGCGTGAGCTCGACAACAATGCCCAGGGGATTCTTGGCTATGTCGTGCGCTGGGTCGACCAGGGCGTCGGCTGCTCCAAGGTGCCGGACATCAACAATGTCGGCCTGATGGAAGATCGCGCGACACTGCGCATCTCGGCGCAGCACATGGCGAACTGGCTGCAGCACGGCATTGTCAGCGAAATGCAGGTCGTCGACACGATGAAGCGAATGGCGGCCGTCGTCGACCAGCAGAATGCTGACGACGAAAACTACGCGCCGATGGCCGGCCGCTTCGACGAATCGGTCGCCTTCCAGGCCGCGCTGGACCTGGTGCTCAAGGGGCGCGAGCAGCCGAACGGCTATACCGAACCGGTCCTGCATCGCCGTCGTCTGGAGCTCAAGGCGAAGTTAGGGGCATAAGTTGCCCCTCATCCGGCCTGCCGGCCACCTTCTCCCCGCCTGCGGGGAGAAGGTGCGATGCCACACCCGCTCGCCCTTTCGTCCGTCGTGGATGATGACAGCGCCGCAAAGGCGTCCCCTCTCCCCGCGTGCGGGTAGAGGGTTAGTCCTCGGGTTAAACCCGAGGAGAGGGGCAAAATCTGCGTGAACACGCGGCGGCGTTAAACAAAAGAGCCGCCGGATCGACCGACGGCCCTCTCATTATCAAGACGTGGCAGTGTTACTGCTGAACGACGACCCTTGCTCCCTTGCCCGGCCGAACACGCGAATAGAGATCGATGATGTCCTGGTTCATCAGCCGGATGCAGCCCGATGATGCGGCGGTGCCGATCGAGGCCCACTCCGGCGTGCCATGCAGGCGGAAGAGCGTATCCCTGCCTTCCTCGTTGAAGAGATAGAGGGCGCGCGCGCCGAGCGGATTGCTGATGCCCGGGCCCATGCCGTCCTCGACATATTTGGCGACTTCCGGCTTGCGCTCGGCCATCTCCTTCGGCGGATGCCAGGTCGGCCATTCCTGTTTCCAGGCGACGTAGGCCTCGCCTTCCCAGGCAAAGCCGGCCTTGCCGACGCCGATGCCATAGCGCACGGCCTTGCCTCCCGGCAGCACATAGTAGAGGAAGCGGTTCGGCGTGTTGACGATGATCGTGCCCGGGCGTTCGTTCGTCGCGTAGTCGACGATCTGGCGATGGAAACGCGGATCGACGCGTTTGATCGGTATTGCAGGCAGAGCGTAGCCGTGATCCTCGACGGCGCCATAATTGCCGGTAAAGATCTGATTCGTCGCAATTTTCTGGCCCTCGGGAGCAGGGCTGCTGGTGGACGTCGTTTGCGAGCAACCGGCGAGGGCAACAGTGGCGGCCAGGCTGCACAAAAGGAGAGCGTTGCGGAAGCGCATTGAGGGTCTCGTGAAAGGAAGTAAGGAAATACGGGAGGGAGGGTGCCCGGCCGTCAGCGCCATCAGCTTATTTTCGATTGCAACGCGCCGCGCAAGGGACTGCGCCGCCGCAATTTGGCCGAAAAGTGTAAATTCCGTGACGATTGCTTTTTTGCAACAAAATGGCGGAGTGGCAGGCGTTGAAGCGACGCAATTCCGGATGAACACGGGAATTGCCCTAGCGCAAGAGTGAACCGATGACGATTCTATCGATCCATGGCGACAATCCGCTGGCGGACGGACGCCAATCGGAGCGGGCGATGAAAGTGCGCCGCGGCGTTCAGCGGCTGCTGGCGGAATTGCGTCACGCGGTCCTGCCCGAACTGACGCTCGCAAGCGGCAGACGCGCCGATCTCATTTCTCTTACCGCGAAGGGCGAAATCTGGATCATCGAGATCAAGACGTCGATTGAGGATTTTCGCGTGGATCGCAAATGGCCCGAGTATCGGCTGCATTGCGACCGGCTGTTCTTCGCCACGCACGGAGACGTGCCGCTGGACATATTTCCGGAGGAATGCGGCCTTCTGCTTTCCGACGGCTACGGAGCGCACATGCTGCGCGAAGCACCGGAGCACCGCCTGGCGCCGGGCACACGCAAGTCCGTCGTCCAGTCATTTGCCCGGACGGCGGCCCAGCGACTGATGCTTGCCGAATGGGCGGCGGAGCGAAACGGGGAACTCGGCGACTCGATTCGCGATATCGTTGCGGGTACGCGCGACGGTTAGACGGGAGATCACGTCCTTCCCAAGGGGCAATCGATGATTACTTCGGGGCACGCTTCGCCAGAATGCGCTGCAGCGTTCGGCGGTGCATGTTGAGCCGGCGGGCCGTTTCCGAAACATTGCGTTCGCACATCTCGTAGACACGCTGGATGTGTTCCCAGCGCACCCGGTCCGCGGACATCGGATTTTCCGGCGGCTCCACCCTCTCGCCCTGGCGCTGGACGAGTGCGGCGAAGATGTCGTCAGCATCGGCCGGCTTCGCGAGATAGTCGACCGCGCCGAGCTTGACCGCATTTACGGCGGTGGCGATGTTGCCGTAGCCGGTAAGCATGATCATCCGCGTGTCGTCCCGGCGCCCCCGGATCGCTTCGATCACATCGAGGCCGCTGCCGTCTCCGAGCCGGAGATCGATGACGGCGTGCTTCGGCGGGTTGCTCTTGGCCTTGGCGATGCCTTCGGCGACCGACTCGGCAATATCGACGGTGAAGCCCCGCGCTTCCATCGCCCGCGCTAGACGGCGCAGGAACGGGCCGTCGTCATCAACGATCAGCAGCGTCCTGTCAGGCCCGATCAGCTCGGCATCTGGAGACTGTGCGCTTGGCGCGCTTGTCGATTTTTCCGTCATTTCTTCCGATCCCTAGGCAAAGACCTGTCCGTAAGCATAAAATTGGCCGGTTTCGCTGAAATTATGTGGGTTTTCTCGCGACTGTCTTCAATAAACTGCCAAACGTCATTTCGCCAGTTTCGTATCCATCAGCGCGCGCGGCCATTCGACGCTGACACGCGCACCCGAGCTGCCGTTTTCGAAGCGCAGCCGCGCCCCTGAGCGCTCCAGCAAGGTCTTGGCGATGAAGAGGCCGAGACCAAGGCCGCCGGCGCTGTCGTCCTTCTGCCGTTTGGTGACGTAAGGCTCGCCGATGCGCATGAGGATATCCGGCGAGAAACCATCGCCATCATCCTCGATCGTCACCTTCACGCGTTCGGCCGTGTGCTCCGCGGTGACGGTCACTTTCTTGCGGGCATAGTCCACCGCGTTTTCGAGCAGATTGCCGAGCCCGTAGAGGATGCCTGCATTGCGGATGCCGACCGGTTCCGAGGCGCGATCGCCTTTTTCCTTAAGCTCGATCTCGATCCCGAATTCACGGTGCGGCGCCATAACTTCCTCGATCAGCGAGGAAAGTGGCAGGAGCCGCATATGTTCCTCGCTCTCGGACGAAAGGGTGGTCAGCCGCTTCAGGATATCGCGGCAGCGTTCGCTCTGGCTGCGCAGGAGGTGAACGTCCTCGCCGAAGCGGGGGTCGTCGCCGAGTTCGCGCTCCATCTCCTTGGCGACGACACTGATGGTGGCGAGCGGCGTTCCGAGTTCGTGCGCGGCGGCCGCGGCGAGACCGTCGAGCTGCGACAGGTGCTTTTCGCGCTGGAGCACAAGCTCCGTTGCAGTCAGCGCTTCTGAGAGCTCGCTCGCCTCCAGTGAAACCCGGTAGGTGTAGAAGGCGGCAAACGCCGTCATCGAGACGATAGCAAACCAGATACCTGCCGTCAGTACCCGCGGGATCAGAAGGACGGTTCCCGGATACCAGGGCAGCGGGAAGGGCGAGAAGGCAAGCGCGGTAACGCCGATGACCGCAAAGCCCGCCAACACGATACTGTGCGGCTTCGGCTGCGAGGCCGAGGAAATGATCACCGGGACGCACAGCAACGGCGCGAAGGGATTGGCGAGGCCGCCGGTGATGAAGAGCAGTGCGGTCAACTGGGCGAGATCGAGGCCGAGGAGCGCGAAGGCGGCCGGCGGCGTCAACCGGTGCGTCGGCGGAAAGCGGATCGTGAGAAAGGTATTCAACAGCGCCAGGCTCGCAATCAGCGCCGAAGACGGAGCGAGCGGCAAGGGAAACTGCAGCCACAACGCTGTAATGATGACTGCGAGCGACTGGCCGCCGACGGCAAGCCAGCGCAGGCGAACGAGCGTCTGGAGTCTGAGGCTGCGATTGCTGTTCATGTCATTGTAGTCGAGTGCCATTGCTGTTGCCGCTTCCCGCTTCACGGCTGCGTCCGCCGAGATCGCAGCGCTCATATAATGCCCCAAAGCTACCCGATCGCGGAATTATACCGTGGATTCATGTACCACGCGGCTTGGCGCGTGTCGTCGGCGTCGCGTTCGCCGGGTCCTCCGGCCAGGGATGCTTCGGATAACGCCCGCGCATCTCGGCTCTTACGTCCCGCCACGATCCGGCCCAGAAGCCCGGCAGGTCGCGTGTCGTCTGGATCGGGCGGTGGCCGGGCGAGATCAGTTCCAGGAGCAGCGGCAGCCGACCGTTGCCGATCGCCGGATGCACCCTCAGGCCGAAAAGCTCCTGCACGCGGATCGAAAGCAAGGGCTCGTCGCCATCGTAATGGATGGGATGGCGGTGTCCCGTCGGCGCTTCGAAATGCGTCGGGGCGAGCTTACCGAGATCGCGCTGGAGATCGTAAGGAACGAGCGAAAGCAGACCTTCGGCGAGATCATGGGCCTTGATCCCGTCGATACTGCCGGCGCCATGCTGAAACGGCACGAACCAGTCGTCGAGGCGCGACAGCAATGCCTGGTCCGAGATGTCCGGCCAGGGTTCGCCGATTGACCTGTGGAGAAAGCCGATGCGGTCGCGCAACTGCGCCGCTTCCTTCGAGAAAGGCAGGACTGCAAGCCCCAATTGCCGAACGCCGTCGGCGAGCGCGCGAGCGGCCGCTTCTCCGCCCGGGCGTGAAAGCGGCGTTTCCTCGAAGATGATGGCGCCGAGCCGAGTGACGCGGCGGGCGCGCACCTGGCGGCTCGCCCGATCGAAGAAGATCTGCTCCTCGCGCCGGATGGCTTCCGGCATATGTGCCTCGACGTCCGCCCTGGTGATTTCCGCGGCTGCCAATACGCGCTGCGCACCCGCTCTTCCGGTGATGTCGGCGATGACCAGCATCCCCGCGGCGGCAAGCCGCTCGGTTTCGGGCACCTCGGCGCCGCGTCCGTTCGCCATGACGAAGCGCCCGCGGCCGCCACGCTGGAGTGCGATCCGGTCGGGAAAGGCGTGCATCAGCAATGGACCCGGCAGGGCGCTTTCGCCATTGCTCTTCTGTGCCTTCAGGTCGGTCGCCATGCGTCTTGCCAGACCCCGTGCGGCGTCGGCACGATCGCCGCGGTCCGCCCGGAACCGGCGCAGCCGCTCCTCGAGATCGAGACTGCTGCCGCCAAGGCCCTGCTCCGTCAGCATCACCGCCAGCAGGCAGGCTTCCTGCGCCTGGCCCTCTTCGGCCGCGGAGACCGCCATTGCCGCCAACCGGACGGGCAAGGCGAGATCGCGAATCCTCCGCCCGCGCGGCGTCAGCGTGCCGTTGGCATCGAGCGCTCCAAGTTCGATCAGCAGGCTTCGCGCCTCGCGCAGCGTCGTCTCCGGCGGGGGGTCGATGAACGCGAGCGAGGATGGATCGGCAACGCCCCAATGGGCGAGATCAAGCAGCAGACCCGAAAGGTCGCTCGCAAGGATCTGCGGCGGTGTGAAGGCCGCAAGGGCCGCAGTCTGGCCCGGGTGCCACAGACGTATCGCGATTCCAGGCTCCGTTCGTCCGGCGCGCCCGGCGCGCTGATCGGCGGATGCCCGTGATACGCGCACAGTCTCGAGCCGCGTGATCCCTGTCGAGGCTTCGAACACCGGCAGCCGTTGCAGACCGCTGTCGACGACAATGCGCACGCCGTCGATGGTGATCGAAGTTTCGGCGATCGACGTCGCAAGCACGATCTTGCGCGTGCCGGCCGGTGCCGGACGGATCGCCGCGTCCTGCTCCTTCTGGCTCAGATTGCCGTAGAGCGGCACGATCGCAGTCGACTGGTCGAACCGCCCGGCGAGACGCTCAGCGGTGCGGGTGATTTCCGCCTGCCCCGGGAGAAAGGCGAGGATCGAGCCCGCTTCGGATCGGTGCGCCTCCACGATCGCGCGCGTGACCGCGTCCTCGGCGCTCTCGCCGGCGCTCCTCTCCTCGTAGCGAATATTGATCGGAAAGCTGCGGCCCTGGCTTTCGATGACCGGAGCATCGCCGAGCAGCCTGGCGACCCGCCCGACGTCGAGCGTTGCCGACATGACGACGATCTTCAGGTCGTCGCGCAAAGCCGATTGCACGTCGAGCGCCAGCGCCAGGCCGAAATCGGCGTCGAGCGAGCGCTCGTGGAATTCATCGAAGAGCACGGCGGAAACGCCGGAGAGTTCCGGATCGTCGAGGATCATCCGGCTGAAGACGCCTTCGGTCACCACCTCGATCCGCGTCCGCGCCGATATCCTGTTGTCGAGCCGCATGCGATAGCCGACGGTCTCGCCGACCTTTTCCCCGAGCAGTTCGGCCATTCGTCCCGCGGCTGCACGGGCGGCGAGCCTGCGTGGCTCCAGCAGGATCACCTTGCCACCCTTGAGCCAGGTCTGGTCCAGAAGGAAGAGCGGCACAAGCGTCGTCTTGCCGGCGCCGGGCGGCGCCGAGAGCACGACGGACGCCGCCTCTTTGAGCGCTTCGCCCATACGGGGAAGAATGTCACGAACCGGCAGTGGCGGAAGATCGCGCATCAGGCCTCCGCCTCGGTCCCGACCTCGATTACTCTGCCGCCGGCCGCCTCAGCGTCCGCGCCGTCATGGGTAACGAGGATGATCGGCACACCCGCGGCTTTCGCTTTGGAGAAGACCAGCGCGCGCGTCTGCTGCCTGAGTGCCGCATCGAGTTTCGAAAAAGGTTCGTCGAGCAGGAGGTAGTGCGGCGCCGACACGAGCGTCCGCTGCAGCGCCACGCGTGCCTTCTGGCCGCCGGAAAGCGTTTCCGGATCGCGATCGAAGAAGCCGGCAAGCCCGACCTGTTCGAGTGCCTGCTCGGCGATCTGTCGTCTCATTTTATGTCCTTTCACCGCCTGCGGTATCGCGAACACGATGTTGCCGCCGACCGAGAGATGGGGGAAAAGCAGGGGATCCTGAAACAGGATGCCGGCGTGGCGTTCGTTTGCCGGGACATCGGTCAGGTCTCTGTCGCCGATCAGAATTCGACCGGTGACGCGGAAGGCCGGATCGAGAAAACCGCCGGCAAAAGCGAGCAGTGTCGACTTGCCGGAGCCGGACGGGCCCATGACGGTCAGAACCTCGCCGGGCATTGCCGTCGCCGACACGGACAGCAACGTTCGCCCCGAGAGCCGAATCGTCACATCCGCCAGCGTAAGCGGCATCGGGTCGTCAACTGCCTGCATTCATATCCTCATTGCGCGACGGTTGCGGAATAGCAACTGCGGGCCAAGCGAAGCAACGAGAAATGCGAGAAAGGGGAGAGCCGCCTGAACGAGCGCATAGACGCCGATGACGCGCCGGTCGCCACCCGCCGAAAGAGCGACCGCCTCGGTGGTAACGGTGGTCAGCCGGCCGGCCCCGACCAGCACTGTCGGAAGGTAAAGGCTTACCGACACCGAAAACCCGACGGCAAAGGCGGTGAGACAGGCCCGAAACAGGAGCGGCAGCCGGATCGTCAGGAGCACCCGCAGCGGCGATTTCCCGAGCCCGGCGGCTATCCGCTCGAAGCGTGGATCGAGTTCGCGCCACGGTGCCGATAGCGACAGGAGGACATAGGGCAGGACGAACAGCAGATGGACGGCGAGGACGCTTGGAAAAGCGGGCGTGAAGCCGATCGAGATCGCGAGGATCTGCAAACCGAAGACAAAGCTGATCTCCGGCACAATGAGCGGCAGATAGAGAAGCTTGTAGCTTGCGCCGTTGCCGCCCTGGCCGTCTCGATGAAGCAGGGCGACCGCGATGACCAATGCCAGCGCCGAGGCGGAGAGCGCCAGTCCCACGGTCGTCAGAAGCGGCCCGGTGATCTGCGGCAGCACGCGCAGCCAGATCTTGGCCGTAATCGCTCCCGGCAGTGTTTTTGGAAACGGCCAGAGACCGGCGACGGACCAGATGAAGAGGGCGCCCAGTCCCGAAAATATGACGACGCCGCAGCCAGCCATGGCCAGCCCTGACGTTGCGCGAAGCAGCTGGTCCCTCCGGAGCCGGGTGCCTGCAAGGGTCATGAAGGTCAGCGCGAACTTTCCGATCCGTTCGAGCGCGAGCCAGATTGCCGTTGCCGCAAAGACAACGAAGAGCTGCAGCAACGCTCCTGCTGAGGCAAGGAACCGCATCTTGAGATCGTGATCCGCCGCCCAATGGGCAATGCGCACAGGCAGCGTCGCCGGCAGTTGCGGACCAAGGATCATCGCGACATCGACAACGGAGACCGAATAGACGAGCACGGCGAAGACCGGCAGCCGGATCTGCCTGTAGAGCGTCGGCCAGAGGCTGATCAGAAAGCCGGACAAACGTCCGTAGCCAAGCGCTGCCATCAGCTGCCGTGCCCTGCGCAGCGGAAGTTGCGGCAAGCCAGCGAGCGTCACCAGGAAGAGGAACGGCACTTCCTTGGTGACGAGCCCCGCGATCATCGAGAGCGCGAGGGGGTCATTCGGCAGAAGCCAGTCCGGCGGCCGCGTGAAGCCGGTCAGCTCAGGCGAGACCAGCCGGACAAGCAACCCGGAAGGCGCGATGAGGAAAGCAAGAGCAAAGGCCGCCGCGGCGTGTGGAACGGCGAGCAGCGGCGAAACCAGATGGTGGACGCGGGCAAAAATCGGCGTTCCGGCAAAGCCAGCAATGAACGTTCCGACGATTGCGACCGCCGCAAAGGTGGTGATCAGCCCCGCCGCCAGGGCGACGAGGACGGAACGAAGGATGTGAGGTTGGCCGGCAAGCTCGGCGAGATGCGCCGCCGTGGGTTGAAGACCGCCGAGAGCCGGCAGGTAGCCGAATGCCGGCAGGATCGTTCCGGCGACCCCCGCGAGGACCGGCAGTCCAAGGATGATGACAAGAAGGCCGTTGCCGCTGGGCGAGTAGGTGATCCCTCGGTCTTTAGTTCGCTGCCCCATATCGCCGGGTCCATTCTGCTTCGATTCGCGTCATCCAGTCCGGATGCGGCTCGGCGAGCGCAGGTCCAAGTTGGTCGGGGCCGAGCGTCGCGACGCCGAGATCGAGTGCTTCGAAGGCTTGTCGCTCTGCGGCCGGCAGTTTTGCCAGCGACAGGACGGTCGGATCGCCCCAGATTTTCGGATCCTGCTTGTGCAACTGCGCCTCGGGCGAGAGCAGGAAATTGGCGAAGAGCAGCGCCCCGGCCTTCGCCGATGCATTGTAGGGAATCGCGACGAAATGCGTATTGCCGAGCGTGCCGCCCGAAAAGACGAAGGAGCGCACGCTGCCCGGCAGTTCTCCATTCGCGATCGCAGCCGACGCTTCCGCCGGATTGAAGGCGAAAATGATGTCGAGCTCGCCGTCGGCGAACTTCTGCTTCATGTCGGGGTAGTTCTGCGGATAGGCTTTGCCCTCGCGCCAGAGCAGCCGCGTAAGCTTGTCGAGATAGGCAAAGAGCGGCGCTGCATCCGCGGCAAAGGTCGCTTCGTCGACCGGCATTTGCAGCTTGGTTTTGTCGTGGATCAGCTCGGTCAGCACCTGTTTGAGGAACGACGAGCCGGTGAAGTCCGGTGGCTGCGGATAGGAGAAACGGCCGGGATTGGCTTCGGCCCATTTGAGCAGGTCAGCCGCCGAGTTCGGTAGTTCGCTCGTCGGGGTCCGCGCCGAATCGTAGAAGAAAACGAGCTTGGCGCCACCCCACGGGCTTTCCAGCCCCTCGGTCACTATCGTGAAATCGGTGAGAACCGTCGGTTTGGTCTCGTGATCGACATAGATCCAGTTCGGCAGTTTCGTCGCCCAATCGGGCGAGAAGAGCAGGCCTTCGCGTTTCATCGCCGCAAAGTTTTCGCCGTTGATCCAGACGAGATCGACAGCGCCGTCGTGGTCTTTTCCGGCGGACTTTTCGGCGACGACGGTCGCGACCGCCTTTGCCGTGTCGTCGAGCTTCACATGGACGACGGTAACGCCATAACGCGCCTTCATTTCGTCACCGGCCCATCTGATGTAGGCGTTGATGTTTTCCGCTCCGCCCCAGGCGTTGAAATAGACAGTCTGGCCCTTGGCTTCCGCGACGACCGAATTCCAGTCGTTGAGGTCGATTGCGGCCGCCTCGCCGGCGAGACCGAGGGTTAGGATCGCGGCCGTGATGAACTGTCTTGCCCGCCCGATCATGAGCCGCTCCGTCTCCGCATGCAGCAATTCAAAGTGCTACCGCGTCCCTTGCGCGTCTGAAATGACGCGCGGCGCTGTAGGTGTCGGGCGAGCGTAAGCCGCGTGCCGCTCGCGTCAATGCACGCCAGCGGCCGCCCCTCTCACGATTCGGTGAAACCGGGTGTCGGGCGTGGGACACGGAAAGGCATGATGACCTGCGCCGATCAGCTCGTCTCCCGCTGCGCTTCGAAGGCCAGCACTGCGCCAGCCAGGTCTTCCAATGCAGCTCCGACCGACTTGAACAGCGTGATTTCCTCGGCTGTCCTGCGGCCGGGATGTGCGCCGCGGGCAAGGTCGAAGAGATCGGCGCAGACCGCATCCTCGGTGATCACGCCCGAGCGGATCGGCTGGACGATGTCACCGCCTTCGCTGAGCGCCCCTTCGCGCGTGTCGACGAAGATGCTGGAGCGCTCGGCGGCGCGGTCGTCCGATTCGCGCATGGTCGGCTTGAAGGCGCCGATCAGATCGAGATGCGCGCCCGGCTTCAGCCAATCGCCGCGGACCAGCGGTTCGGACGAAAGGGTAGCGCAGGAAATGATGTCCGCCTCGCGTGCCGCCGCTTCGAGATTGGTCGCGATCGTCACCGCGATATCCTTGAGGCTGAGCTCCTTGGCCGTCGCTTCCGCCTTTTTCGGATCGCGGCCCCAGATCGTCACATTGCAGATCGGGCGAACGGATGCGTGCGCCTCGATGACATTCGCCGACAGCCGGCCGGTGCCGACCATCAGCATCCGGCTCGCGTCCTCGCGTGCGAGATAGCGGGCGGCGAGCGCAGAGGCGGCGGCAGTACGCCGTGCGGTCAGCTCGCCGCCATCGACGATCGCCAGCAATTCGCCGGTCCTGCCGGAGGAAAGAAGATAGCTGCCATGGATAGCCGGCAGTCCGCGGGCCTGGTTGCCGGGGAACACCGAAACCATCTTGACGCCGACATAGGCGCCCGGCTGCCACGCGGGCATCAGGAGCAGCGTCGCATCGGCCTCCCCCGGGACCGCGACATCGTGATGATGGCGCACAGGCATGACGCATCCATTTGCGAACATGTCGCCGAGCGCTTTGAGAAGCCCGTCCCATGGCAAAGCCGCGCGCGTCTGCGTCGCATCCAGTACCAGCATTTCGATACCTCCCTGTGCAAAAATCCGAGCGACACTAACAGTGTTTGACGGCTGCCGAAATGCGCGTTCGGGAGGGAGGAAGACGCTATCTAGCGAGAGGGATGCCCGCGAGCGAAAGTTTACCAAGTGATCAAC
>NZ_CP041238.1:3807500-3940000 GCF_013488225.1 Sinorhizobium mexicanum
TAACTTATCCGCGATCCACCTCTCGATATGGCGGGAAATCCATGGCGAAGGAGATAGAACGCAAGTTCCTGGTCGCTTCCAGCGGTTGGCAAGAACATGCGGACAAGGGCATAAAACTCCAGCAGGCCTACATCGTCACCATGGACGACCGCTCCGTGCGCGTACGAATCCATGGCAACAAATGGGCGCGCCTGACCATCAAGATCGGCAAGTCGGCGCTGGTCCGCAACGAATACGAATACGATCTGCCCATGGACGACGCCCGCGAGCTGCTGACCCAGGCGGTTGGCATCGTCATCGAGAAGCGACGTTACCGCGTGCCGCACAAGGGCTTTACCTGGGAAGTCGACGTCTACGAAGGGGCGCTCTCCGGGCTTGTCGTCGCCGAGGTCGAGATGAAGCGGGAAACGGATTTGCCGGCCCTGCCGCAATGGCTGGGTCGCGAGATTACCGGGGACCGCCGCTATTCCAACCAGGCGCTTGCCACGGAGGGGCTACTGGAAGCGCAGTCATGAGTTATGCGTTTAGTCCTGACCGGCCTTTCACCGAGGACTTTCGGGCCGTCGGGGCCGAACAGATCGAGCGGGCGGTGGCGGCGCTGGAACAGCGACCGCAAGGCGTTCATGAAGCAATTCACGACGCGCGCAAGAACTTCAAGCGCCTGCGTTCGCTCTACCGGCTGGTTGCTTCCGATGCGCCTCTCTTCCAGAAGCAGGAAAACGCGCGTATCCGCGCCATGGGGCGAAATCTTTCGACCGTCCGCGACGCGGCGGCACTCGTGGAGAACATCAACTACCTGCGCGGGCAAACGCAGAGCGACGAACAGGGGACGGCGCTTGACCAGATCTACACCATTCTGGCGGAGCGCCGCGACCGGGTTGCCGAGAGCGAGACAGATATAGAGGGGAAGATCGCCGCGACGATTGTCGACTGCGAGCAGGCGCTTGACGCACTCGCACAGGTTTCCTTCGACAACGGCAAACGAAAGTCCACCGCCCGGCTGAAAAAGGGCTGGCGGCGTACGCTGAAGCGCGCCGCGCGCGCGAGAGCGGCCTGCGAAGCGGATAGCGACGCCGCGCTCTTCCACGAATTGCGCAAGCGAGCCCAGGATTACCGTTTGCAACTGGCGCTGATGCGGCAGGCCTGGCCGTCGGCAATGGAGGCAAAGAGGGCGGAAGCCAAGGCGCTCGTCGATGTGCTCGGCCATCTGAATGACCTCGCCACTCTGACATCGCTCGTCAACGACGAGCCGGGAGTTGCCGGCAGCAGCCAGAACCGGGCGCATCTGATGTCCGCGGTCGCTACGCGGGAAGAGGCGCTGAGGAAGGAGGCGCGGCAACGGGCCGCGGCTGTCTTTCACGATAAGCCGAAGAGCGAAAGCCGGACCGTCGCACTGCTGTGGCTTGAAGCCGGCCGGTAGGACCGGCGAAGAGGCCCGCGACCCGCCCCTCGTCCGGCGTGACGCCAACGGGACAATCGGGCACGGCCTGATCGATTGCGCTCGGCGCTCGAAAGCTGTATTTGCGAGCCCATGACCGACATTTCCATGACCCCGCGCCCGGAGACACAAGGCCAGTTTCTGGTGGCAGCGCTTTACCATTTCGTTTCCTTCCCGCGCTTTGCCGATTTCCGCGAACCGTTGCAGGCCGTCTGCGACGCCAATGGCGTGAAGGGCACGCTGCTCGTCGCGCATGAGGGCATCAACGGCACGATTGCCGGCCCCGACGAGGGCATTGCCGCAGTGCTCGCCTATCTGCGCCAGCAACCGGAATTCACCCGTCTCGAATACAAGGAAAGCCGCGCGTCTGCGATGCCGTTCCTGCGCATGAAGGTGCGGCTCAAGAAGGAGATCGTCACCATGGGGGTCGAAAACATCGACCCCAACAAGGTGGTGGGCACCTATGTCGACCCGAAGGATTGGAACGCGCTGATCTCCGATCCGGACACCCTTGTGATCGACACGCGCAACGACTACGAAACGGCAATCGGCCTCTTCCGCGGCGCCGTCGATCCGAAAACCAAGACTTTCCGCGAATTCCCCGACTGGGTACGAAACAATACCGGCCTGCACAACAAGCCGAAGATTGCGATGTATTGTACCGGCGGTATCCGTTGCGAGAAGGCGACGGCCTTCATGAAGGAGCAGGGCTTCGAAGAGGTCTATCACCTGAAAGGCGGCATCCTTAAATATCTCGAGCAGATCCCTGAAGAGCAGAGCCTCTGGGACGGTGCCTGCTTCGTCTTCGACGAGCGCGTTTCCGTTACCCACGGCCTCGCAGAAGGCGAGCACACGCTCTGCCATGCCTGCCGCCAACCCGTGACCCCGGAAGACCTGTTGTCTCCTCTGCACGAGGAAGGCGTCGCCTGCATTCATTGTCATGAGATCCGCACCGACGGGGACCGCGAGCGCTATCGCGAACGGCAGAAGCAGATCGCACTGGCAAAGAAGCGCGGCGAGCGACACCTCGGAAGCTGAGTATCGCCGTTATCTGCCCCTCATCCCGCTGCCGCGATCTTCTCCCCGCAAGCGGGGCGAAGGAGACTCGTGGCGACCGCTTAAATCACCCCGGCAGCGTCTCATACTCCTCCAGGCCAACAGCCAGTCGATCCCAATGCGGGCGACTGCGGGTGAAGACAGCATTGCTGGGCTCAAACAGTGACATATCGTCGAGCGTGCCGGCATAGACCGTCCAACGGTCGGCACCGGACGAGAAGATCTGGCTGCCGCAGGTGGGGCAGAAATAGCGGATCGTCACGTTGCCGTTTTCGGCGAGCTTCTCGTAAGCGCAGAGCTCGCCGGCGACCTCGACGTCGGCACGCGAGAAGATCATGTAGCAGGAATGACCGGTACCCGTGACCCTCTGGCAATCACGACAATGGCAGAAACCGGAATAAATAGGCGCTTTCCTTGCCTCATAGCGCACCGCGCCGCACAAACATCCGCCCTTCATAGCACTCATATCACGTCCTCCCAAACCGAGCGGAGGATAGCGAAGCGGCTCTCGCGGTCAAAGAAAAACCGCACGCCGAGGTTGCGGCGCGCGGTTCCCATCTGCGTTCAACGGACAGGCTTACCAGCTGGGGATGAGTGCTCCCTTGAAGGTGTCGACGATGAAGGCCTTGACGCTCTCGTCGTGATAGGACTCGACGAGCATCTTCACCCAGGGCGCATCCTTGTCCGCGGCACGCACCGCAATGACGTTGGCGTAAGGAGACTTCTCGCTTTCGATGGCGATGGCGTCCTCCTTGGGATGAAGGTCGGCTTCGAGCGCGTAGTTGGTGTTGATCACGGCCGCGTCGACATCAGCGAGCGAGCGCGGAAGCTGGGCCGCATCGAGTTCGGCGAACTGGATGTTCTTCGGATTTTCCGTCACGTCCGCCGGGGTGGCCTTCAGCCCGGCATCCGGATTGACCTTGATGAGGCCCTTCGAGGCGAGGACCAGGAGCGCGCGGCCGCCGTTGGTCGGATCGTTCGGGATCGCGATCGTCGCGCCGTCCTGCAACTCATCGAGGCTCTTCACCTTGTTCGAATAGACGCCCATCGGCGTGGTGATGGTCAAGCCCACGCTGACGATATCGTAGCCGCGATCGGCGATCTGGTTATCGAGATAGGGCTGGTGCTGGAAGGAATTGGCATTGAGTTCACCATCGGCGAGCGCCTGGTTCGGAACCACATAGTCGGAGAATTCGAGGATCTCGATGTCGAGCCCCTTGGGAGCGGCGACTTCCTTCACCTTCTCCATGATCTGGGCATGCTCGCCCGGTGTTACGCCGACCTTGATGGTCTCTGCGAGCGCGGTGCCGGCGGCAAGGGCGGCGAAGGCGGCCGCTAGAATAAGCTTTTTCATGAATGTCTCCTTTTTTGCTGTTTGGAGTCCTGGGAGGATCAGTTCTTGCGGCTGCGCTTGTCGAACCGGCGGGCCAGGCCATCGCCGGCGCTCTGGACGACCTGCACCAGCACGATGAGCACGACGACGACGATCAGCATCACATCCGGCATGAAGCGCTGGTAACCGTAACGGATGCCGAGATCGCCGAGACCGCCGCCGCCAACGGCGCCGACCATCGCCGAATAGCCGATGAGGCTGACGATGGTCATGGTGAGCGCCAGCGTCAGCGCCGGACGGGCCTCGGCCAGAAGCACCTTGAAGACGATCTGCGTCGGCGTCGCGCCCATGGCGCGGGCGGCCTCGATCAGCCCCTTGTCGATGTCGCGGATGGCTGCCTCGACCAACCGCGCGAAGAAAGGAATGGTCGCGATCGTCAGGGGGACGATCGCCGCTTTCGTGCCGATCGAGGTACCGGTGACAAGCCGCGTGAACGGAATGATCGCGACGACCAGGATGATGAACGGCGTCGAGCGCGTGGCGTTGACGATCAGCCCGACGATGCGGTTGATGTTGGGCGCCGGAAACAGTTCGCCCTTGCCGCTGGTCGCGAGGAAAATTCCGATCGGCAAGCCGATCAGGGAGCCGACCAGGCCGGCGATCGCCACCATGCGCAGCGTGTCGAGCGTGGCCTTGCCTATGAGCAGCAGAAGATCAGGCGACATAGCCGAGTACCTCCGTGACCAGTCCGTTCTCGGTAAAAAACCGCTCCGCCCTGCCCGATGTTTCCGCGTCCGCAGCATAGGCAACGACGAGCGAGCCATAGGGTTTGCCGCCAATCTCGTCGATCGTTCCGGCGATGATGTTCACCTCGGCGCCGACCGACTTGATGAGCTGCGAAATCAGCGGCCGTTCCGCCGTCGCGCCGAAGAAGGTGAGGCGCACCACGGCACGATCGCCGGCACTCGCCGCCGGCTTCAGGCCACGCGCAACGGCATCCGGCAGCTTCGACCCAGGCAGGCCCGAGAGCAACGCACGCGTCGTCTCGTGCTTCGGATGGGTGAAGACGTCGAAGGTGTGGCCGCGTTCGACGATTTCACCCTTATCGATGACGGCCACATCCGACGTCACCGCCTTCACCACTTCCATCTCATGGGTGATGAGCAGCACGGTCAGCCCGAGTTCGGCATTGATCCGCTTCAAGAGCTCGAGGATGGACTGGGTCGTTTCCGGGTCGAGCGCCGATGTCGCCTCGTCCGAAAGCAGCAGCTTCGGCTCCGTCGCCAGCGCGCGGGCAATGCCGATGCGCTGCTTCTGGCCGCCCGAGAGTTCGGCCGGATAGCGGGCGTGTTTGTCGGCTAGGCCGACGAGATCGAGAAGCGGCCGCACGCGCGCTTCGATGGCGCGGCGATCCATGCCCGCAATCTCCAGCGGCAGCGCGACGTTGCCAAAGACAGTGCGCGAGGAGAGCAGGTTGAAATGCTGGAAGATCATGCCGACGGAACGCCGGAGGTTGCGCAAGCCCGCCTCGTCAAGCCCGCCGACATCGACCCCATCGACGAGTACCTTGCCGCTCGACGGCTTCTCGAGGCCATTCACCAGCCGGATCAGCGTCGACTTGCCGGCGCCGGAACGGCCGATGATGCCGGTGATCGAGCCACGCCCCACGGCAAGGCTGACATTGTTGAGGGCGGTGAAGGCACCGCTCTTGCCGGACGCGGCAAACCGCTTGGAAACGCCGTCGAAGACGACGGCGGCGTCGCCAGCAGAGGGTTCGGAAGAAGGAAACGTCATTGTCCGGTCGCCCTCATAAGAGGGATCACAATGATGGAAGGATACATGATGCTCTCGGATGTTCGAAATTCTGGTCCCGGACGAATAAACGGGGAAGGGAAAGCGTGTCTGGTCAGGCCGACATTCGACAACGCATTCGGAACACGGAGCAACTCTCTATCATTGGACAACCGGTCGGTTCAACGCCTCCACGGCATGGCAGCCATGCCATGGAACATGGCTTCTTATGACGGCAGGCAGCCCCGTTTCACAGGTACATTTTTGCGAAGCCACGCAGGCTGGAGCAAAAGTCTACTCTTTTTATCCAGAACGGTCGCGGCCAGAGGCGCCCCCCGTACTCGCAATGTCCACGCGACCTAGGCCGCCTTGTGGTTACCTTTCGGGAACTGCTCCGCCAGTTCCTTGTACCAGTGGCCGCTCTTCTTGATCGTGCGGACCTGTGTCTCGTAGTCCACGTGGACGATGCCGAAGCGCATCCGGTAACCCTCCGCCCATTCGAAATTGTCCATCAGGCTCCAGGCGAAATAACCGCGCATCGGATAGCCCTTGGCAATCAGATCCGCGGTGGCCGACAGGTGGTCGGCGATGTAGTCGAGCCGCGGCTGGTCATCGACGACGCCGTTTTCTAATCCCATGTTGTAGCAGGCGCCGTTCTCGGTGATGTAGCAGTCGGGCAGCTTGTAGTGGGCATTGAGCGTTTCGACGAGCGTGCCGAGCGCCGGAGCATAGACTTCCCAGCCGATATCCGTTTTCACGTGACTGACCGGCTTGGCATTCACCGTTGCCGGATATTCCGCACCCGCGGTCGGATCATCCGAAACCCGCATCGGCGTATAATAGTTGAGGCCCCACCAATCGAGCGGCTGGGAGATCGTCTCCATGTCGCCGTCCTCGATCAGTGGCATGCGGCTGCCGAGTGCCGCCAGGAACCCTTGAGGATATTCGCCCTTGAAGATCGGCCCGAAGAAGACGCCATTGTGGAAGTCGAAAGCGCGCTCGGCCGCGGCCTTGTCCTTGGCGCCGGTGCTGCCCGGATAGACCGAGTGCGCGTTGATGACGATGCCCGTCGGCAGGCTCGACCTTTCGGAGCGGATCGCCTCGACCCCGAGGCCATGGGCGAGATTGGTGAAGTGAAGCGCGGCGAGCGCCGCATCCATGTTGCGCTCACCCGGCGCATGGATGCCGTAGAGATGGCTCAGCCATACCGAGCACCAGGGTTCGTTGAAGGTGGCGACCGCATCGAGCCTGTCGCCGAGGCGGGCAATCACGGTCTTGGCATAGCGTTGGTAGGCGTAGGCGGTCGTGCGCGCCGTCCAGCCGCCGTCGCCCATCAGCGCGAGCGGCAGATCCCAATGGTAAAGCGTCGCGAAGGCCTTGATGCCGCGGGCTTTCAAGCCGTCGACAAGCCGGTCGTAGAAATCGAGGCCCTTCTCGTTCACCGGTCCGGTGCCTTCCGGAATGATACGCGGCCAGGCGATCGAGAAGCGATAGGCCTCGACGCCCAGGCCCTTGATAAGATCGAGGTCTTGCTCCAGCCGATTGTAATGATCGCAAGCGACGTCGCCGTTGTGGCGCTCGAAGACGCGGCCCGGCATGTTGGAGAAGGCATCCCATATGGATGGCTTGCGCCCATCCGCCTTGCTTGCCCCCTCGATCTGGAACGATGCGGTTGCTACTCCGAAGACGAAGTCGCCAGGGAAGCGTTCTGCGAGTTTCTTGGCTTCGATCATTGTTCAGCCTCGTCGTCTGCGCAGCCGGACGCCGGGACCGACGCTGCTGCATTCAATTCATCGGGTAGAGCGGGAGCCGACGGAAAGCCGCGCGCTTCTCCTCGTCCAGCTCCCGTTTTCGAAGGTGGCCTAAAGGGACACCGGCAAATGTCAACCCGCGAAAAGGGCGAGGTTGGCCCCGCCCCGATGTCAGACCTTGATCCAGGCGCCGTTGCGCTTCGAGGACTGCACGCAGGCATCGACGAAGACCATGCCTTTCATGCCGTCATCGATCGTTGGGTAGGTAACGGCCGCATCCACCTTCTCGCCGTTGCGCTTGGCGAAAATCGCCCGTGCAGCCTCCGAGTAAATATTGGCGAAGCCTTCGAGATAGCCTTCCGGATGGCCGGAGGGGACGCGCGAGACGCGGGCGGCGGCCGGCCCGGCCCCGGCACCGGCACGCGTGAGCAGGCGCTTCGGTTCGCCAAATGGCGTATGCCAGAGATAGTTCGGGTCCTTCTGCGTCCATTCGAGGCCGCCCTTGGTGCCGTAGACGCGGACCATCAGGCCGTTCTCGTGGCCGGGCGCTACCTGGCTGCACCAGAGCATGCCCTTGGCGCGCGCGCCGTCCTTCGCCTTGAAGCGCATCATCACATGGGCATTGTCGTCAAGCTGACGCCCACCGACGAAGCTGTCGAGATCGGCAGAAAGTTCTTCCAGTTCGAGGCCGGAAACGAAGCAGCCGAGGTTGTAGGCATGGGTGCCGATATCACCGGTGGAACCGCCAGCGCCCGACCGGGCCGGATCGGTACGCCACGCCGCCTGCTTCTGGCCGGATTGCTCGATGTTCTCGGTCAGCCAGTCCTGCGGATACTCCATCTGCACGAGTCTGACGGCGCCAATATCGCCGTTCGCCACCATTTCGCGCGCCTGGCGCACCATCGGATAGCCGGTATAGTTGTGCGTCAGCACGAACAGCGCATCGCTTTCCTCCGCCGCCTTCTTGAGCTTTTTCGCATCGGCAAGCGTCGAGGTCAGCGGCTTGTCGCAGATGACATGGATGCCGCGCTTCAGGAATTCCTTGGCGGCGGCGTAGTGGACATGGTTCGGCGTCACGATCGCAACCGCCTCGATACCATCCTTGAGCTTCGCCTCACGGATCGCCATTTCCTTGAAATCGGAATAGACGCGCTTCGGATCGAGCCCAAGTTCACGGCCGGAGGCTTGCGCCTTGTCCGGCGTCGACGACAGCGCGCCGGCCACCAGCTCATAATGATCGTCGAGCCTTGCCGCGATGCGGTGGACGGCGCCGATGAAGGCGCCGGAACCGCCGCCAACCATGCCAAGCCGGATACGCTTTCGACGACCTTCCGTGCTGCTTCCCTCTATAGCCATTCTGTTTTTCCTCTCCTGAAGTGTTTGGTGTGCGCCGCCCCCTCATCCGCCTGCCGGCACCTTCTCCCCGCTGGTGGGGAGAAGGGACTCGTAGCGACGCCTCCCCCTGAGGCAGCGGAAGGTGGGGCAAGTTCCCTCGCCCCGCATGCGGGGAGAGGGTTAGGGTGAGGGGCCGAGGACTAAATTCCCAGCATCCGCCGGTTCGCTGCCTCGTCCGTTCCGCTGTCGGCGAAATCGTCGAAGGCCTTTTCGGTTACGCGGATGATGTGGTGCTTGACGAAGTCGGCGCCTTCGCGTGCGCCGTCTTCCGGATGCTTCAGGCAGCACTCCCACTCGACGACCGCCCAGCCGGCGAAATCATTGGCGGCCATCTTGGAGAAAACCGCGCCGAAATCGACCTGGCCGTCGCCGAGCGAGCGGAAACGACCGGCGCGGTTCACCCAACCCTGGTAGCCGCCATAGACACCCTGCCGACCGGTAGGATTGAACTCCGCGTCCTTGACGTGGAACATCCGGATGCGGTCCTTGTAGATGTCGATATTGTCGAGATAGTCCAGGCACTGCAGCACGTAGTGCGACGGATCGTAGAGCATGCAGGCGCGGGCGTGGTTGCCCGTGCGTTCCAGGAACATCTCGTAAGTGATGCCATCGTGCAGGTCTTCACCCGGGTGGATCTCGTAGCAGACATCGACACCGCAATCCTCGGCATGATCGAGGATCGGCTTCCATCGCCGGGCCAGCTCGTCGAAGGCCGTTTCCACGAGGCCAGCGGGACGCTGCGGCCAGGGATAGACGAAGGGCCAGGCGAGCGCTCCGGAGAAACTCGCCATGGCATTGAGGCCGAGGTTCTTCGACGCTGTCAGCGCCATCTTCACCTGTTCCACCGCCCATTGCTGGCGCGCCTTCGGATTGCCGCGCACTTCCGGCGCGGCGAAGCCGTCGAAAGCCTCGTCATAGGCCGGATGCACCGCGACGAGCTGACCCTGCAGATGGGTCGAAAGCTCGGTGATCTCGACGCCGTTGTCGCGCGCTTTCCCGGCGACCTCGTCGCAATAGGTCTTGGATTCGGCCGCCTTTTTCAAGTCGAACAGCCGTCCGTCCCAGCTCGGAATCTGCACGCCCTTGTAGCCGCAGTCGGCCGCCCATTTGGTGATCGAGTCCCAGGAATTGAACGGAGCCGTGTCACCGGCGAACTGCGCAAGAAAAAGCCCTGGGCCCTTGATGGTCTTCATCCCGATTTTCCTCCCTGGATCACGATTCCGGCCCGTGTGGCCGGTTGCTGGAAAGGTGCAGTTGCACCCTAATTTCGCGATAGCTGATAGACCTGAAACGTTGCAGGAAGCAGAAGCTAACAGATTTCTCACGAGGGGCAATCCCGCTTCTGCCTGTCGGTGCAAGCCGCATTTTTGGTCCGCCAAAGCGCATGGTGGTGTATTCGAGTGCGGATGGGCGCCCCGGAACAGGAGCGCCCATCGCTTGCAGCGATCAGACGTAGCGGTTGACCACGTTCTCCAAGAGCTCCTGCTTGCCGGATCTCGGCTGCGGATTGAGGTCGGCCTTGCGAACCCAAGCCTCGATCTCTTCGAGAGAGAAGCCGCCATCGAGCATCTTCTTCGCCTCCGACACGTTCCAACCTGCATAGCGCTTTTCGAGCGGCGCCGAGAGCGCCTTGTCCTCGATCATCTTCGCCGCCGCCCTGAGACCCCGCGCGCAGCAATCCATGCCTCCGATATGGCCGATCAGCAGATCCTCCGGATCGAGCGACTGACGGCGCAGCTTCGCATCGAAATTGGTGCCGCCGGTCTTGAAGCCGCCGCCCGCAAGCACGTGGTAATAGGCAAGCGCCATTTCCGGAACATTGTTCGGGAACTGGTCGGTGTCCCAGCCAGACTGGTAGTCGTTGCGGTTCATGTCGATCGAACCGAAGATGCCGAGCGCATTGGCAAGGGCCAGCTCGTGCTCGAAGGAGTGGCCGGCAAGGATCGCATGGCCCTGCTCGATGTTGACCTTGACCTCGTTCTCAAGACCGTATTTCTTGAGGAAGCCGTAGACGGTCGCGACGTCGAAATCGTACTGGTGCTTGGTCGGCTCCTGCGGCTTCGGTTCGATCAGGATCGCACCCTTGAAGCCGATCTTGTGCTTGTACTCGACGACGAGATTGACGAAGCGGCCGAGCTGGTCGAGCTCGCGCTTGAGGTCGGTGTTGAGCAGCGTCTCGTAGCCTTCGCGTCCGCCCCAGAGCACATAGTTCTCGCCGCCGAGCTTCTGCGTCGCGTCGATGCAAGTCTTCACCGTTGCCGCGGCAAAGGCGAAGACGTCCGGATCCGGATTGGTCGCCGCACCCGACATGTAACGTCGGTTCGAGAAGAGGTTCGCCGTGCCCCAGAGCAGCTTGACGCCGGTGTCGCCCTGCTTCTTCGCGAAATAGTCGACGATCTCGTTGAGGTTGCCGGTGTTCTCCGCGAAGTTGCTGCCCTCCGGGCGCACATCCGCGTCATGGAAGCAGTAGAACGGCACGCCGAGAAGCTGGAAGAATTCGAAGGCGACGTCGGCCTTCAGCTTCGCGGCATCCATCGTGTCCTTGAACCAGGGACGCTCGAAGGTCTGGCCGCCGAAGGGATCGCCGCCCGGCCAGACGAAGGTGTGCCAATAGGCGACGGCAAAGCGAAGGTGATCCTCCATCCGCTTGCCGAGAACGATTTCGTCCGGATTGTAATGGCGGAAGGCGAGCGGATTGGTGCTCTCCGGTCCCTCATATTTGATCTTGGCTATATCGCCGAAAAATCCCGTGCTCACGGTCTTGCTCCTCTCATGGATGATGGATCGCCGGCGCCGAGCGGCGGCCGGCCATTACGTGGAAGGTAATTGGTTTCATTCCCTCGATCGCCGACAGTCGGCCCATCGCAACACAAACCGAAGGGAAAGTTCCGATGTACGACCTCGATCACATTGCCGAAGCCTATATCGCCGCCTGGAACGAGACCGATGCCGCAAGGCGCGGCCCTCTTGTCGAAAGGGCGTTCACGCCGGAGATCGGCTACCGCGACCCGGTCATGTGGGGCGACGGCCACGAAGCAATCGACACGCTGATTGCGGGTGTGCAACACCAGTTCCCCGGCTTCCGCTTCGCCCTCAAGGGCAAGCCGGACGGGTTCGCGGACATGATCCGCTTCTCCTGGACGCTCGGGCCGAACGGAACCTCGGTCATCGAGGGCACGGATTTCGGCCTCATCGAGGATGGCCGGCTGAAACAGGTCACCGGCTTTCTCGACAAGATCCCGGCGCAATAAGCGACGGTCGGGTGTGCCGCGGCCGATCATAGCGTTGCATCCCTGATCGCCGGATAGAGGCGACGATAGCGCTGATACGCATCCTCATAGGCCGAAACCAGCGACGCCTCCGGCGCGATGGTTTCGGCCGTTGCAGGTGCGAAGCAGGTTGCGACCGGATCGGCGCCGGTTGCGGCGATAAGGCCGAGGCGCGCCGCGCCGAAGGCCGCGCCGAAATCGCCGTCCGCCGGCAGGTCGACCGGCAGGTTGAGCGCTGTCGCGATCGACTTCAGCCAGTAGCGTGAGCGCGAGCCGCCGCCGATCGCGGTCACGCGCCCCAGCGTCGTGCCGGCCGCGCGGAGCGCCTCCAGGCTGTCGCGGATCGCAAAGGAGACCCCTTCGAGCACCGCCTGAGTCAGCACCGCACGCGAGCTTTCGTGGCCAAGGCCGGCAAATGCGCCGCGGATCGCCGCATCATTGTGGGGCGTGCGCTCGCCGGCAAGATAGGGAAGGAAAGTGACGGAACCCGGCGCCTTCAGGACGTCGCCGAGTTCGCCGGTCAGCTCCGCGGCACTCCTGCCGGTGACGCCCGAATGCCAGTTGAGAGCATCGGTCGCAGAGAGGATGACGCCCATCTGGTGCCAGGTGTTCGGGAGCGCATGGCAGAAGGCATGGACTGCGCTCTCCGGATTGGGAAGGTAGCTCGCATTGGCGGCGAAGAGCACCCCGGAGGTGCCGAGCGACACGAAGGCCTGCCCCTCGGCGACCGTGCCCATGCCGCAGGCAGAGGCCGCGTTGTCGCCGGCGCCGCCGGCAACGACCACGCCAGCGCCCATGCCCCACCGGCTCGCGAGTTCCGGCCTCAGCGTGCCGGCACTCTCCGTACCTTCGACGAGATCCGGCATCTGCCGTTCCTCAAGCTGCGTGGCGGCGAGCAGGCTTTCCGACCATTTGCGCTTGCTCGTGTCGAGCCAGGAGGTGCCGGCGGAGTCGGACATTTCCGACACGTGTTCACCGGTCAGCCACAGGCGGAGATAATCCTTTGGGAGCAGGACCCAGCGCACTTTGGCGAAAATCTCCGGCTCGTTCTCGCGCACCCATGCGAGCTTCGGCGCGGTGAAGCCCGGAAAAACGATATTGCCCGTCAGCGCACGGAACTGCGGATCGCTGTCGAGGGCGGCGGCCTGGCGGAAGCTGCGGGTATCGTTCCACAGAATGCAGGGACGAAGCACGGCGTCATTCTCGTCGAGCAGCGTCGCACCGTGCATGTGGCCGGAGAGGCCGATGCCGCGGACCGCGGCAAGCGCGTCCGCATGCGCTGCCTTGAGGCCGGCGATCGCTTGCTCCGTGGCGCGGACCCAGTCGGCCGCATCCTGCTCCGACCAGCCGGGGTGCGGCCGCGAAACGTCGAGCGCTCCCGATGCCGAGCCGATGATCTTCTGCTCGCCATCGATCAGCATTGCCTTGACGCCGGACGTGCCGAGATCCAGTCCGAGATACATGGGTGTCCTCCTATGCCTGCTCGATCGGCAGGTTGTCCTTCAGGAAAATGTCGATGCGGATGCGTTCCTGCGCCTCGATCACGGCAAGACCGTCGGCCTTGGCCTTCAGCACGCGGATCGCGCTTCTCACCTCGTGCCCGGCATCCTGGTTGAGCACGGCGTCGATCGTGCCGGAACGGAGCGCGGCGCGGCTGTGCGGCGTCAGCTCGTGGGCGATCGTGCAGATCGTCTTGCTCCTGCCGGTGTTCTCGAGCGCGGCGACGAGACCGCGATTGCCGGCGCCGAGGCTGTAGATGCCGGCAAGATCCGGCTCACGCTCTACGAGCGCCCGAACGAGCTTTTCGACAAGGATCGGATCGTCCTGCCCTTCGATCAGAGGAAGGAGCGGGCGCGCCGGAAATTCCTCGGCCATGACGGCGGTAAAGCCCTCCAGCCGGTCGCGATGGTCGCGCACCAGCATCGAGCCGGCCAGCACGGCGATCGGACCCGCGCGGCCACCGGTGAAGCGGCCCATCAGGGTGCCGGCTGTGCGGCCTGCCGCAATGTTGTCGACACCGGCAAAATGATCGCGTCCCGATCCCGGCAGGTCGGAAACGAGGGTGACGACGGCAATACCATCATCCCGAAGCCGCATCACCGCCTCGGCCACCCCGGGGGCGTCGACGGCGACGACGGCCACCCCGGCCGGCCGGCGCTGACGCGCCTCCGAAAGCGCCTGCGCGAGCGCCTGCGCGTCGAAGACCGGAACGGGAAGAATGGTGATCTGCGTTCGCTCTGCCGCCGAACGCGCCATCGCGGCCCGCACCTCGCCCTCGAGTCCGCGCATGAACGAGTTGTCGCCCGCCGGCAGGATGAAGACGAAGGGGTAGTTGCGACCTTTCGCGAGGTTGGCGGCGGCGACATCGCGTACATAGCCGAGCGTGGCAATCGCGCGCTCGACCTTGTCCCTTGTGACGTTCCTGACGCCTGGGCGATTGTTCAGGACCCGGTCGACGGTCGCCAGGCTGACGCCCGCTTTGGCGGCGATATCGTGAACCGTTGGTCGCATCGCTTCCTCCCGGGGGAACCCTTAGAGGAATTTTTGATGTACGTAAATCAAAAATGTCGCCGCCGCGGACGGAACCGGATCCGCCATCTTCCGGTGAAGGCTTTTCAGGTGAAGCGTTTGCTGAAGGCGTGAGTAAAAACGACGCGGCCGGCCTCGCCCTGAGCTTCGCCGAAAGCGACGTCCATGACGGCGTCGGTGATGCGGACGACAGCAAAGCCGCCGAGATAGGCTGCCTTCGGCTTGAAGAGATCGACGCCGTCGGCGCGATAGGTCATGACGCGGTCATGTTCATGTCCGTGGAAAAGGCCAATGACATTGTAGCTTTTCAGCGCGTCGAGCAACGTCCGGCGCTGCTCCGGGCTCCACCAATGCGGCTTCCCCTCTCCCCGATCGTCGAAGACATCCGCCGTCGTGTCCCAGACCTCCGTCGAAAACGCATCCCAGCCATAATGCTGGAACAGCACGACCGGTCGACCGTCGGCGGCGTAGTACGCAAGGTCCCCCTTGAGCCAGCCGAGACCGCTCACCGCGCCCTTGTTCTGGTCACCGCCAAAGCGCTGCAACTGGACGAGATGCAGGCCGCCCCAGTCCCAGGAATAGTTGTCCGACAACGGATCGTAATTCGTCACCGGCACCGGCGGCTTGTAGAACACAGTCTGGCGGTGCGTAAGCTCAACATAGTCACGCAACTCCCGACGGTACCAGTCGACATTCGGCGGTGTGCCATCCTGGTCGAGATCGTGGTTCCCGAGTCCGACATAGACGGGAAAGTGAATGTGCTGCGGGCCCGGGCCTTGCTCGTACCGGCTCTGGAACTGCTGCAGTTGCCGCCCCTCACGCGGCTGGCGAACCTGACCGCCGCCATCGTCAGTGATGTCGCCGCCGAGAACAAGGCCGAGCGGGCGCCCGATTTCCTTGCCCGCACTGACGAGGCCGCTTGGATCCCCATCGATGGTCGCCGGCCAGTGCTGTGTGGGAATTGCGTTGAGCGCCGCGACATGGCGCAAGAGGTTCGCGTCGGTCTTGCCCTCCTCCTCGCATTTCGGCGCCAGCCCTTCGGTGGAAACGATGCAGGCGTGGACGTCGTTGGAGAAGAGAAAAGTTGCGTCGACGGGAGGCCATGCGTTGGCGGCACGGACGCGACCGGCGGCGATCGACAGACCTGCGCCCACGGTGGTCGCGAGAAAAGTGCGTCGGGACAGGTCGCGGCAATCCGGATTGCTCACCTTGGACACCTCCCCGCAGCCAAGTCCGCTTCTGCGGAACCGGACAGCCCATCGGCTTCAGCCGTCATGGAGTGTGCAGCAGGGAATGCGGCACGTAAAGCGTGCCGCTTCCGTCAGTGGCCGCTGCCGCCGGCGCCGGCGCCCTGCGGCTTGCTGATCATCATGACGCCGATGATCAGTGACAGGAACAGCACCGTCAAAATCACGAAGACGTCGACGAAGGACAGGATCACCGCCTGCGTCTGCACCATCGCTGCGAGTTGCTTGACCGCGATCGTCGTTCCGTCGAGGCCGTGGGCGGTGAAGTTCGAGGCCATGTTCCGGAGCCGTTCGACCGCCTCCGGGTTGCCCCACTGGATATGCTCGGCAAGCCGGGCATAGTGGAAATCCTGGCGCTGCGTCAGAATGGTGTTGATGACTGCAAGACCAACGGCACCGCCGAGGTTGCGCGTCAGATTGTAGAGGCCGGACGCATTGCGGATGCGGGCGGGCGCCAGCGTGCCGAGCGCGATGTTGTTGATCGGCACCATGCAGAGCATCAGCGAGCAGCCGCGCAGGATCTGCGGCACGAGCAGTTCCCAGAAGTCCCAGTCGGCAGTCAGTTGGCTCATCGACCAGGTACCGGCTGCAAAGCCCGCAAAACCAATGGTCATCATCACCCGCGGGTCGAGGCGGCCGGAAAGAAAGCCGGCGACCGGCGCCGTGAAGAACATGGCAAGGCCGGAAACGAACATGGTCTCGCCGATCATCAGCGAGTCGTAGCCCCGGATGCGCCCGAGATAGAGAGGGTAGAGATAGGTAAGACCATAGAGGCCGATACCCATGACGAAGGAGAAGAGCGAACCGAAGGCGAAGTTACGATTGGCGAAGGCCCTGAGGTCGACCACCGGGAACTCGACCTTGAAGGCGCGATAGAAGAACACGGCGGCAGCAAGCGCCGCGGCAATCGCGCCCAGGATGATGTGCTCGTCATTGAACCAGTCGTTGGCGTTGCCCTCCTCCAGCACATATTCGAGCGAGCCGAGGAAGACCGCCATGGACAGCAGCCCCCACCAGTCGAACTTCTTCATCAATCCCAGTTCGGGTTTGTCGAAGTCGATGAAGGTCCAGGTGAGCGTCGCGACGATGATGCCTGGGATGACGTTGACGAGAAACAGCCAGTGCCAGGAGAAGGCGTGGCTCAAATAACCGCCGACTGTCGGTCCGATGGTGGGCGCAAGCGTTGCAATCAGGCCGATGATCGGCGAGACGACATTGCGCTTCGACGGTGGGAAGATCGTGAAGGCGGCGGCGAAGACCGACGGGATCATGCCGCCACCGATAAAGCCCTGGATCGCCCGGTAGATGATCATCTGGTCGATATTGGTGGCGGTCGCGGCAAGTGCGCTCGACGCGGTGAAGCCGGCCGCGGCGACGGAAAACAGCACCCGCGTCGAAACGATGCGGGCGAGCGTGCCCGACAATGGGATCATGATGACTTCGGCGATGAGATAGGCGGTCTGCACCCAGCCGATCTCGTCCGATCCGGCCGAAAGGCCGGCCTGGATTTCGGCGAGCGAGGCCGACACGATCTGAATGTCGAGGATCGCCATGAACATGCCGATCACCATCGCAAAGAAGGCGATCAGCCGTCTCGGGTCCATATGCTCCTCGGCTCTGGGCGCGATTGCCGCGACCGAGCCTGCCGTTGCCGTTGCGGCCATCTGCGCCACTCCTCGTCCGCTATGCGGCCTTACTTTACTCCAGCCACTTTCGACTGATCAGGCGCCGTGCGGGTATCGACGTCGACGACGACGCTCAAGCCCGCGCGCAAATGTCCTTCGGCCAGCACGTCGGCCGGGATCTTGATGCGCACCGGAACCCGCTGGATGACCTTGGTGAAGTTGCCGGTCGCATTTTCCGCCGGCAGCAGGGAGAAGACCGAGCCCGATGCCGGCGAGATCGAGGCGACGGTGCCTTCGATCGGATGTTCGTCATAGGCATCGACATGGATCTGCACCTTGGAGCCCGGCACCAGATGCGCGATCTGCGTTTCCTTGAAATTGGCATCGATATAGAGCTGGTCCACCGGAACGAGGGCCGCGAGACGCTGACCGGCGGAAACGAGATCGCCGACCTGAACCGCCACATTGCCGACGATGCCGTCATAGGGTGCCTTGAGCACCGTGAAGCCCAGGTCGCGGTTGGCCTTGTCGCGCGCGAGCTCCAGCGAACGGATGGTGCTTTCCGCTTCGGTACGCTGCGCCTCGAGCACGGTGATATTTGCATTGGCCGCGGCGATGTTGGCCTCGGCGCCGACGAGGTTTGCCCGCGCCTGATCAAGCGCGACATCGGCATTGTCGCGCGAGGCGACCGTTCCGACCGCCTTGGACTGGAGGTCGCTGGCGCGCTTCTGCGTCAGCTCTGCGCCGCGAACGGCCGCCTCGAAGGCCGTCTTCTGGGCTTCGGCCTGGCTGAGGCTCGCCTTTGCGCCGGCGATCTGCGCATCAAAGCGGCTGAGCGCCAGTTTCTGGGTGGCGATCTGCGCCTCGGCCTGCTCCGCGGCGATGCGATAATCGCCATCGTCGAGCGTAACCAGCGGATCGCCCGCCTTCACGTGCTGGTTGGCAACCACGTCGACCTTAGCGACATAGCCGGACACCTTCGGCGAGATGGTCGCTATGTCGCCGTCGATATAGGCGTCATCCGTCGAAACCATGAAACGACCGTTGGTCCACCAGTCATAGCCGTACCAGGCGCCGGCGGCGAGCATTGCCAGAGCCAGGACCGGCAGCACCGGCTTGCGGCGTCTTTTCTGGGGCGCGGCAACGTCAGCGGCCTTGTGCTCCACGACCGATGGGGCCTCGCTTGTGGGCGCGGGGGCTTCGGCCTTCGGATTATCCACGACTTCAAAATCATCGCCGACGGGACGGACACGGGCAGCGCTGGAAGTGCTGGTAGCGGACATATGACACCGGTTTTTGCTGGGATTGAACTGAACCGTTCGGTTCGATTGCGCTTGACATAATGCCTTTTGGACCGCATATCAAGAGGCAATCGAACTGGCCGGTTCGATTACTTGCTCAAAGGGCAAACAAAAGTGTGCGGGCTCCTCCCCGCCCCTTGTCTTTACTGGAACCGGCCGTGTTTATGGTTTTGGATAAATTCGTCTAAGACCATCTTGATGAAAGGAGTGGAAACGTCCGGTAGCCATGACGTCAGCGAAAAGCCTAGAGCAGGAAAAATCCCTGCAGGATCAGCAACAGCATCTTTCGAGCGGTGGGCGGCACGCCGCCGGCGAGGATCCGGCCAAACGCGAGCAGATTCTCGAAGGCGCGAAACGCGTTTTCATGAGGAGCAACTTCGACGCTGCCAGCATGAACGATATCACCCGCGAGGCAGGCGTTTCGAAGGGCACGCTCTACGTCTATTTCGAGAACAAGGAGGACCTGCTCGAGGCGCTGATTGCGCGCGAGCGCAACCGCATCGTCGACAGCGTCAAGCAGTTGCTGAACGAAAACGCGCCGCTCGAAGACACGCTTTATGATTTTGGCGTGACGCTGGTGACAAGCATGACGTCCGACTACACGATCCGGGCCATGCACACTGTGCTCAGCGTGATCGATCGGATGCCGCGGCTGGCGCAGCGCTTCTTCACGTCAACACCAGAAAACGGCTACACGGTCCTGAAAGCCTATCTTGACCAGCAGGTCGAGGCCGGCACGCTATTGATCGACGACACGGAAATAGCCGCGAAACAATTCATCGAACTGTCCTCGGCCGGAATCTTCAAGGGCCGCCTCTTCGGCATGTGCGAAGCACCGTCTGCCGAGCGGATCGACAAGAATGTCAGATCGGCCATCCGCGTGTTCCTCGCCGCCTACGGCCAGAAATCGAACGCCAGCTGAAGCCCCGGCCTGCAGCGCCGCCCGTCTTAGACTATCGGACACAGGAGCGTCGTGCGCGGGAGCTATTCTCTGCCAATCCAGCAATTGCGATCAAACGCGCCCGCCCGCGAGGCCGTAAGACGTGCATGTCCGCTTCTGCATGTTTCCTCAAATCGACATCGATTTGAGGGCAAAATCATGCGGTGATCCAAAGTGCTGCGGTGACCTTGCGCGTATCACAAGACGCCCGGGCGCTGCAAGGGAGTGAGCATGAGTGCTATCGGCAGAGCGATCTGGTTCATCGAGAGCCATTTCGCCGAGGATATATCGCTGGACGACATCGCCGAGGCCGCAGGCCTCTCACGCTACCATCTGTCACGCGTGTTCGGGCTTTCGAGCGGCCGCTCGATCAGCGCCTATATCCGCGGCCGGCGCCTCAGCGGCGCCGCGCAGGCCCTCGCCAATGGCACATCCAGCATTCTCGAAGTGGCCCTCGATGCGGGCTATGGCTCGCACGAGGCCTTCACCCGTGCCTTTCGCGAACAGTTCGGCCTGACACCCGAGTCCGTCCGCAAGCAAGGGCACGTCCGCAATGTCGAACTGATGGAGCCGATCAGGATGGATGACGCACGCACCTTGAAGATCGAACCGCCCCGTTTCGAGGAGAGCCCCGGACTTCTCCTCGCCGGTCTCGCCGAAACCTATGCCTACAATCGCACCGAGGGCATCCCTTCGCTCTGGCAGCGCTTCAACGCCCATTTCGGCAATGTGCCCGGCCAGCGCGGGAATGTCGCCTATGGCGTATGCACCCAGTCGGACGGCGAGGCCGGGCGCTTTCGTTACATGGCCTCGGTGGAAGTCGATGATACCGATGGGTTGCCGGCAGGCTTCACCGTTTTGAAGTTGCCCAAACAACGCTACGCCGTATTCCTCCACAAAGGACACATATCGGCGATCTCCACCACCGCCCACTATGTTTTCGGGTCATGGTTTCCGGATTCCGGGCTGGAGCACGGCCAGCTTCCGGACCTGATGGAAAAATATGATGAGCGCTTCGATCCCCGCACGGGAATGGGCGTCGTCGAAATTTGGGCTCCGATAAAACAGTAAACGGTAAAACGCAGCCGCGAAACGGCAGCGGCGCTTGCCACCGTGGCGATGGTCCTTAAATACTCCGGCGAATCCTGGGCGACGACGCGCCCAGAGCGGGGCGACGAGAACTGCACGCGGTTTTCCTCGTCCCGCTCTAATTGTCAGAACCGATCATGTTGAATGATTTGGTCGTTTCGACCAAGATCGTCGTGATCAAGGAGAGGAACGATCGCCGATGCAGGAAATCCTGACGCTTGCCCAAAGCCTTGAGGCTTGGGTCGCTCTGATCACGCTCATTATCATGGAAGTCGTGCTCGGCATCGACAACTTGATCTTCATTTCCATTCTCACGAACAAGCTTCCCGCCGAAAGCCGCGTCAGCGCCCGCCGCGTCGGCATTGGCCTTGCGCTGATCATGCGGCTGGCGCTGCTCGGCACCGTTGCCTGGATCGTGCAACTGACCGAACCGGTTTTCGAGGCCTTCGGCCACCCGTTTTCCTGGAAGGACATGATCCTGATAGCCGGCGGTCTTTTCCTCGTCTGGAAGGCGACCAAGGAGATCCACCACAATGTCGATCCGAGTGATCATGGCGAGGACTTCATCGCGACTTCGGCGATCAACAGCTTTGCCGCGGCCATCGGCCAGATCCTGCTGCTCGATCTCGTCTTCTCGGTCGACAGCATCATCACGGCCGTCGGCATGACCCCGCATCTGCCGATCATGGTCGCAGCCGTCATCGTCGCGGTGACTGTCATGCTGCTTGCGGCGACGCCGCTTGCCAACTTCATCGAGAGGAACCCGACGATCGTGATGCTGGCGCTTGCCTTCCTCTTGATGATCGGCACCACGCTGATTGCAGAAGGTATGGGCTTCCACGTACCAAGAGGCTACGTCTACGCCGCCATGGCGTTCTCGGCCCTCGTCGAAATGCTGAACATGATGGCGCGCAACGCCCGACTGCGAAAGCAGCAGGCCAAGAAACTGCACTAAAGGAATTCCAGACAGCCGTTTAGCGCGAAACGCCAGAAGAAGAGACCTGCATTCGCCGAATGCAGGCCTCTTTGACTGCGGGAGACAAGTGAGGATACGAACCGGACGGGTTGGGAGTTCGACTACCGTTTTCGTTGGTCACGGGATGAAACCGGAAAAATTCCCGCATTCTCCACTTCCGTCGCGTCCGGTTGGCACGGTCCGCGTCCTCGACTGTATAAACGCCTGACGACCGCGAACGTTCCAACAAAATGGCCTGTCCACTTTCCGTTGACATGCGGGGCTTTCTATGGTCTCACGCCAGCCGACTGGAATTGCCCGCCGATACCGCTGGTGCGGCACCCTTGCGGGCCTTTCCTTCCCATAAAATGCGCGCCCATACGCCGGAAATGCACTCCGGCCAGGGCCTAAAAGCACGTCGAAACGGGCAAAGACCATGGCAGATTCAGCAGTCCGGGTGCGCATTGCACCTTCTCCCACCGGCGAACCGCATGTCGGCACGGCCTATATTGCGCTGTTCAACTATCTCTTCGCAAAGAAGCACGGCGGCGAGTTCATCCTGCGCATCGAGGACACAGACGCGACGCGCTCGACGCCGGAGTTCGAACAGAAGGTGCTCGACGCGCTGAAATGGTGTGGGCTGAAGTGGTCCGAAGGCCCCGATATCGGCGGCTCCTACGGGCCCTATCGCCAGAGCGACCGCAAGGACATCTACAAGCCCTACGTCGAGAAGATCGTCGAGAATGGCCACGGTTTCCGCTGCTTCTGCACGCCCGAACGGTTGGAGCAGATGCGCGAGGCGCAGCGCGCCGCCGGCAAGCCGCCCAAATATGACGGCCTGTGCCTTAGCCTCTCGGCGGAGGAAGTAACCTCGCGCGTCGCCGCCGGCGAGCCGCATGTCGTGCGCATGAAGATCCCGACCGAAGGCTCGTGCAAGTTCCACGACGGCGTCTATGGCGACGTGGAGATCCCATGGGACGCAGTCGACATGCAGGTCCTGCTCAAGGCCGACGGCATGCCGACCTACCACATGGCGAACGTCGTCGACGACCACCTGATGAAGATCACCCATGTCGCGCGCGGCGAGGAGTGGCTGGCGTCGGTGCCGAAGCACATCCTGATCTATCAGTATCTCGGCCTCGAACCGCCGAAGTTCATGCACCTGTCGCTGATGCGCAATGCCGACAAGTCGAAGCTGTCGAAGCGCAAGAACCCGACATCGATCTCCTACTACACGGCGCTCGGCTACCTGCCGGAAGCGCTGATGAACTTCCTCGGCCTGTTCTTCATCCAGATCGCCGAGGGCGAAGAACTCCTCTCGATGGAGGAGCTGGCAGAGAAGTTCGATCCGGAAAACCTCTCGAAGGCTGGCGCGATCTTCGACATCCAGAAGCTCGATTGGTTGAACGCGCGTTGGATCCGCGAGAAGCTCTCAGAGGAAGACTTTGCCGCGAGGATCTTCGCCTGGGCGATGGAAAACGACCGTCTCAAGGAAGGCCTGAAGCTCGCCCAGTCGCGCATCTCGAAGCTCGGCGAACTGCCCGACCTCGCGGCCTTCCTGTTCAAGTCGGATCTCGGCCTGCAACCGGCCGCCTTTGCCGGGGTGAAGGCGTCGCCGGAAGAATTGCTCGAGATCCTCAATACCGTTCAGCCGGATCTTGAAAGGATCCTCGAATGGAACAAGGAATCGATCGAGGCGGAATTGCGCGCGGTCGCCGAGCGCATGGGCAAGAAGCTGAAGGCCATTGTCGCGCCGCTCTTCGTCGCCGTGTCGGGTTCGCAGCGCTCGCTGCCGCTGTTCGATTCGATGGAACTGCTCGGCCGTGCGGTCGTGCGCCAGCGCCTGAAGGTCGCGGCCCAGGTGGTCGCGTCGATGGCGGGCAGCGGAAAGTAGGGACAGGAACATGAACGAGAAGACAGCAACGGCCAGCCTTTCCTCCGACGCAACGGAAGTGCGCGCACAGAAGCTGAAGCTGCTGCGCGCGGAGATTGGCGACGTCTATCCGGCGCACTTCCACCGGACGATGACCAATGCGGAACTCGCGGCGAAATATGAGAGCCTGGAACCGGACACCGAAACGCAGGACGTCGTGACCGTCGCCGGCCGCGTCTTTTCCTCGCGCAACTCCGGCATGTTCATGGATATCCATGACGCCTCCGGCAAGATCCAGATTTTCTCGCACAAGGACACTACGCCTGAAGAGGCGCGTGCGCTGCTGCCGATGATCGACATCGGCGATATCATCGGCGTTACGGGCACTGTCCGCCGCACCAAGCGTGGCGAACTGACGATCAATGCGCAAGCGATCACGATGCTGACCAAGTCGCTGCTGCCGATGCCGGAGAAGTGGCATGGCCTCTCCGATATCGAGTTGCGCTACCGCAAGCGTCACCTCGACATCATGACCAACGAGGAGTCGAAGCTCCGCTTCCAGCAGCGCAGCCGCATCGTATCCGGCATCCGCCGCTTCATGGAGAACGACGGCTTCATGGAAGTCGAGACGCCGATGCTGCATTCGGTCTACGGCGGCGCAACCGCCGAGCCCTTCAAGACGCATCACAACACGCTGAAGCTGGACATGTTCCTGCGCATCGCGCCGGAACTCTACCTGAAGCGCACGCTGGTGTCGGGGCTGACCGACAAGGTGTTCGAGATCAACCGCAACTTCCGCAACGAAGGCGTCTCCACCCGGCACAATCCGGAATTCACGATGATGGAGTGCTACTGGGCCTACGCCGACTACGAGGACGTCATGGACCTCGTCGAGCGCCTGTTCGCCGAACTGGCGGTCTCGATCCACGGCACGACGGAATTCACCTACGGCGACAAGGATATCTCCTTCAAGGGTCCGTTCCGCCGCGTGCCCATGCCGGACGCCGTCAAGGAAGCGACCGGCATCGACTTCCTGGCGATGAAGACCGACGAGGAGGCGCGCACCGCAACCGCGGCCGGCGGCTTCGAGGTCGAGAAGGATTGGACCTGGGGCGAATGCCTCGCCTTCGTCTTCGAAGAAAAGGTGGAACCGACGCTGATCCAGCCCGCCCACGTCACGCATTTCCCGAAGGACATCTCGCCCTTCGCCAAGGAAGTGCCGGGCGAGCCGCGCCTCGTCGAGCGTTTCGAGACCTATTGCAACACCTGGGAACTCGGCAACGCCTTCTCGGAACTCAATGACCCGGAAGAGCAGCGCGCCCGCATGGTCGAGCAGCTCGAACAGGCGCATGCGCGCGGCGAACTGGCAAAGCAGCTCGACGACGAATTCCTCGATGCGATCGACCAGGGCATGCCGCCCGCCGGCGGCCTCGGCATCGGCGTTGACCGGCTGATCATGCTTCTGACCAATGCACCGTCGATCCGCGACGTGATCCTGTTCCCGGCCCGGCGCCACAAGGCCGACTGAGCCACGCGGACAAAACACGGCCATACAAAAGCCCGTCTTTCACCAGGCGGGCTTTTTGCTTCTTTCCCGATGGATTGTCTTAGTCCACGGAGAGCGTAATCAATTCCAATGAATTGAGGCGCGGACGGAAACCGCACACGCTTTCCTCATCCCGCCTTAATGGCCGGCGGGCGCCTCAGCGCTCTCGACAGTTTGCGCGGCGGCTTCGTCGACCTCCGCGCCTTCCGTTGCTGCCGCAGACGAATCGACGCAAAGCGAGTGATCGTCCATGGCGCTCATCAGGGCGCGCACCTCGTCAAGCTCAAGCCGAACGGCCTTGCCGTGGAACATCCCGGAGGCGTTCGCCGCCCCGTCATTGTAGGAAGCGCGGAACGGCTCCTCCATGCCCGGGACCCTTCGGGGACCGGGAGCAAAAAGAACCTCGGCGCCGATCGCCGCGCCGCGTACTGCAGCCCGCTCCTCCGGCCCCGCCGCATCGAGCACGACGACCTGGTAGAGATCGGCCTGCTCCTTGTGCGATAGCGCACCGACCACGCGGAGCGCCGTCCTGATGCGGTCCGGTCCGCTCGCCCTGTCGGTCTTTACATGCATCCTGACCCAGCGCTGGCCCCTGTGATCGAGCTTCAGCGTCCGGATCGTCGTACATTCGAGCCCGGATGGCGATGGCTCGGCAAGACGGGACATAAGCCTATCGCGACCGACATAGACGGCGGCACCGCCGGATGCCGCGGAAACACTGAGCGCGGCAGAGAGGATGACCACCAGCCTTTTGGAAGGACGCAATCTGCTGAAAATAGCCTTCACCGCGGCTCCGCTGTCGTCTTCGAAATTGCAAAGAAGCCCGAAGGCCGTTGCCACGATAAGTCAACGACCTTTCGGAAAGTTTAAGTCCATCCAGCGGGATGCTCGCGGACGCGGTTCATGGCGACTGACCGTGGAGGTCTTGCTCTCGCGCCGGGCTCGACTAAAAGGGATGCCGCAATTTTTCCGCGGGGGACTAGCCAGATCATGGCGCGTATCGGATTAGTCGGAGCAGGCATCATCGGTCGCGGTCGCGGAACTCCTCTCGACGGGAGAAAGCGTTGATTTGGCACCTTTCAGCTTTCGCCGCTTTTTAACACGGGTGGCATTCTCACGTTCCTCATCCCAGAACAAAGAAAAGAAGAACACATGCACAAGGTTATTTTCGATACGGATCCCGGCGTCGACGACGCGATGGCGCTTCTCTTCCTTCACCGCCACCCGGATATCGATCTCATCGGCATCACCTCCGTTTTCGGCAATGCCTCGGTCGAGACGACGACGCGAAACGCGCTCTTCCTGAAGCAGGCGTGGAACATCGCAGCGCCGGTGGCCAAGGGTCTCGGCGAGACCTTTAATCACGGCCGCCCCCATGTCGGCTGGCCGACGGGCATTCACGGCGACGACGGACTCGGCAATATCGACGTGCCGGAAACGATCGACCTGCCGCTCGACCCCCGTCCGGCCCACCGTTTCATCATCGATACGGTGCGCGCCAATCCCGGCGAGGTGACGCTCGTCGCCGTTGGGCGGATGACCAATCTGGCGCTGGCGGTCCGCGAAGATCCGGAAATCGCCGCGCTGGTCAAGGATGTCGTGATCATGGGCGGCGCCTTTGACGTTCCCGGCAATATCACGCCGGCGGCGGAAGCCAACATCCACGGCGACCCGGAAGCAGCCGACGTTGTGATGACGGCGCCCTGGCCCGTCACCGTCATCGGCCTCGACGTGACCACCCGGACGGTGATGACACGGGCCATGCTGGTCGATATCGCCGAGCGTGGCGGCGCGCCGGCAAGACTCCTGTCCGACATCTCGCAGTTCTACATCACCTTCTACGAGCAGCATGTCGACGACGGCATGATCGTCCATGACAGCTGTGCCTGCGCCTATGTCGTTGCGCCGGACTTGTTCCGCACCCGCAGCGGCTCTGTCCGCGTCGTCTGCGGTGGCATCGCCGACGGGCAGACGATCCAGAAACCCGATGCACGCCTGTTTCCGCCGAGCCCCTGGGACGGGCTTCCGAGCCAGAAGGTCTGCACCGGCATCGATGCCGAGGGCGTGCTTAAACTCATCGCCGACACGCTCTCGTTAAGCCACTAGGCTCCAGACTCAATTGGTCCACCAGATGATGATAGCGGCGATGTGGACGGCAGCCTGGAAGTTTGTGGCGAGCTTGTCGTAGCGGGTGGCGATCCGCCGCCAATCCTTGAGACGGCAGAACATCCGCTCGATGACGTTGCGCTGGCGATAGGCCGTTGCATCGAAGGGATGGCGGCGCTTTCTGGTCGGGTTGTTGGGAATGACCGGAATGGTGCCGCGTGCGGTCAGATACTGGCGCAGGGCATCGCTGTCGTAAGCGGTGTCGGCGGCGAGGAAATAGGCGGGTGGCAGGTGCTGGAGTAACGGCACGGCGGCGCGCACATCGCCCATCTGCCCCGGCGAGATCTGCAGGCCGAGCGGCCGGCCGCGCCCGTCTACGACGGCGTGGATTTTCGTCGTCCGGCCGCCGCGGGAGCGACCAATCGCCTGCGTCTGCGCCCCCCTTTTCCACCGGCGGCGGAGCGATGGACCTTCGCGGTGGTACTGTCGATCATCTGCATATCGCATGGACTGGCCGCGACCAGGGCCGAAAACAGCTTCTGCCACAGGCCGCGGCCGGCCCAGCGATGAAAGCGGTTGTAAATCGTGGTTGGCGGGCCATAGACGGCCGGGCAATCCTGCCAACGGCAGCCGACACGCAACACATGGACAATGCCGCTGATGACGCGGCGGTCATCGACCCGGCGCGCACCGGGCCGGTTCTTCGGCAGCAGCGGTTCGATCACGGACCATTGCTGATCACTTAGCCAGAATTCGCTTCCCATGCCTCACCTCCGCTATTTCGGAATAGAATCATGAAAATCAAACGCCATCAATAGGCTGATTGAGTTTTAACCCTAAGGCGCGGCTCAGACGCGAGCGGTGAAAATCTTGTCCACATAGCTGGCAGACGCGCCTCTGCCGGCTATCTTTGTCTGCATGAGACCGGACAACCTGCTTTACCCCGCCCCCAGGGGACTCTACTGCGAGAAAGGCGACTTCTACATCGACCCGATTCAGCCGGTCGAACGGGCGCTCATCACGCACGGCCATGCCGATCATGCCCGCGCGGGTCACGCTCACGTGCTCGCGACTCGTGAGACGCTCGACATCATGCGCATCCGCTACGGTGACGGCTTTTGCGGCGCGAGCCAGATCGCCGCGCTCGGCGAAACGATAACCGTCAACGGCGTGACCGTCCGTTTTCACCCGGCCGGCCATGTGCTGGGCTCGGCGCAGATTGCCGTCGAGGCGGATGGAACGCGGATCGTCGTCTCCGGTGACTACAAACGGCGGCCGGATCGGACCTGCCGGGCTTTCGAGCCGGTCCGCTGCGACGTCTTCATCACCGAGGCGACCTTCGGCCTTCCGGTCTTTCACCATCCCGACGACGGCGCCGAGATCGCCCGACTGCTGATGTCGCTAAGGCAGTTTCCAGAGCGGGCCCATATGGTCGGCGCCTATGCGCTCGGCAAGGCGCAGAGGGTCATCGCCCTCCTGCGCCAGCAGGGCTATGACGAGCCGATCCACATCCACGGCGCGCTCGCCAAGTTGTGCGAGTATTACCAGAGCGAGGGCATCGATCTCGGCGAAATCCGCCCGGCGACGTTGGCCGGCGAGAGCCGGCAGGATTTGGCCGGCGCCATCGTCATCGGCCCGCCCTCCGCCTTTGCCGATCGCTGGGCGCGGCGCTTCGCCGAGCCGCTTGCCGTCTTCGCCTCCGGCTGGATGCTCATCCGCCAGCGCGCCAAGCAACGCGGCGTCGAACTGCCCCTCGTCATATCCGATCACTGCGACTGGGCAGAACTCACGGGAACGATACGCGAGATCGCGCCGGCCGAAGTCTGGGTGACGCACGGCCGCGAAGAGGCACTGGTGCGCTGGTGCGAATTGCAGGGCATTCCGGCGCGTCCGCTTCACCTCGTCGGCTACGACGATGAGGGAGAGTGAGAGCCATGAAGGCCTTCGCCGAACTGCTCGACCGGCTGGTTCTAACGCCGCAGCGAAATGCCAAGATCCGCCTGCTTGCGGACTATTTTCGCGAGGCCGGCGACCCTAGCCGCGGTTACGCCCTTGCCGCGATCGCCGGCACGCTGAGCCTCAACACCGTCAAGCCCCAACTGATCCGCGACCTCCTGCTTGAACGCATGGACGAGGTGCTGTTTCGCTATTCCTATGACTATGTCGGTGATCTCGCGGAGACCGTCTCGCTGGTGTGGGAGCCGCCGCAAGAGCGCGTTGCAGCCGACATTCCGCTCGGAGAGGTCGTTGAACGGCTGCAGATGGCGGGCCGGTCCGAGGTGCGATCGCTTGTCCGCGACACGCTCGATCAACTCGACACGTCGGGCCGCTTCGCGTTTCTGAAGCTCGTGACCGGGGGCCTCAGGATCGGCGTTTCGGCACGGCTGGCAAAACAGGCGCTGGCGGAAATGGGCGGCAAGGACGTCAGCGAGATAGAAACCCTCTGGCACGGTCTGACGCCGCCCTATCTGCCGCTTTTTCTCTGGCTCAGCGGCGAAGCGGACATGCCGGTCCTCAAGACGCCCGCGGTCTTTCATGCCGTCATGCTCGCGACACCGGTCGGCGAAGGCGATCTCGAAGGACTGGATCCGGCGGACTTCGCCGCCGAGTGGAAATGGGACGGGATCCGCGTGCAGCTGGCGAATATCGGCGGCGTGCGGCGGCTCTATTCCCGCAGCGGCGACGAGATTTCCGGCGCCTTTCCGGAAATCCTCGAAGCGGCCGGCTTTACCGGCGTCATCGACGGCGAACTGCTGGTGGGCGGGACGGCCCGCAGCAACCAGGCGACCGGCACCTTCGCCGACTTGCAGCAGCGCCTGAACCGCAAGACGGTCAACCGCAAGATGCTCGAGGATTATCCCGCTTTCATTCGCGGCTACGACATCCTCTTTTCGGGCGAACGGGATATCCGGAGCGAACCTTTCCAAGCCCGTCGCCAGGCCCTCGCTGCGCTGATCGACGCGGCATCGCCGCAGCATTTCGACCTGTCGCCGCTCGTCCCCTTCTCGACCTGGGAGGAACTCGATCGGCTTCGCGCCAACCCACCGGACCCGGTAATCGAAGGCGTCATGCTCAAGCGGCTAAACTCGCCCTACGTCGCCGGCCGGGCGAAGGGACCCTGGTTCAAGTGGAAGCGGGAACCCTTCAACATCGACGCGGTGCTGATGTATGCGCAACGCGGCCACGGCAAACGATCGAGCTACTACTCCGACTTCACCTTCGGCGTCTGGACGGAGAGCGACGGGCAAACAGTCTTGGTTCCGGTCGGCAAGGCCTATTTCGGTTTTACCGATGCCGAACTCGAAATTCTCGACCGCTTCGTTCGCGACAATACGGTCGAGCGCTTCGGTCCGGTACGAGCTGTCCGTGCCGAGCCCGAGGCCGGCTTCGTCGTCGAGGTCGCCTTCGAAGGCCTCAATCGCTCGACCCGGCACAAGTCGGGTGTCGCGATGCGCTTTCCGCGCATCGCCCGCCTGAGGGCGGATAAACTGCCGCGGGACGCCGACAGGCTCGAAACATTGCTGGCGATGATCGAGGAGAAGGCACTGCGATGACGAACAACGAAGCGCGATATGCAAGAATCGAGCGAAGCACGGCAATAATTGTTAAGAAGAATTTGTAATCATCCCGCGGTTCTTCGCCGTATGCACCGTCCTGGGGTGACCTTGTGTCAGATAAACGTGCCGTTAACCTTGGAGAGCCTTGGTTCTCTCGGGTTTTGACACCGAGCTATTTACCGACCTTTATCGCGACCCTTGTTGTCGTGATCGCGGGATTCCTTGCCGATAACCAGAATTTGGTCATCTCCGAAGCACGCGAGCGCGCACTGGTGGCGGACGAGCTCAATCCGATACGCTCGAGAATCGAATCCAGCATCAACGGCAACCTCCAGCTTGTTCGCGGCTTGATCGGCACGATCGCCACCGAACCCGGCATGCAGCAACAGCGCTTCGGCGAACTTGCCCGCAGCATCTTCACCGAGCGGTCGCAGTTGCGCCACATTGCGGCCGCTCCGGACCTTGTCGTATCGATGGTCTATCCGACCTCCGGCAACGAAAGGGTCGTCGGGCTCGATTACCGCAAGAACGAAAGTCAGCGCACCGCGGTGATGCGGGTCAGGGAAACCGGCAAGATGGTGCTCGCTGGCCCCGTCGACCTCGTCCAGGGCGGCAAGGGCCTGATCGGACGGTTTCCGGTGTCGACCGATTTTGGTGGCGGCAGCAATCGCTTCTGGGGCGTCGTTTCGGCGGTGATCGATGTCGATCGCCTTTATCGCGACAGCGGCCTCGTCTCGTCGACGCTCGGCATCGACATTGCGATAGCAGGTCGCGACGGCCTCGGACGCGAGGGAGCGGTCTTCTTCGGCGATCCCGCGATCTTCAGCCAGGCCCCGGTCGAGATGAGCGTATCACTCCCCGGAGGTTCATGGAGCATCGCCGCAATCCCCAAAGGCGGTTGGCCGGCCACGCCTGCCAACGCCTGGCAGATCCGCCTGCTGATCGCGATCGGCGCCTTGATGATCATCGTCCCCATGCTCTTCACGGGCCGGCTCATGGCCGAGCGCCAGAGGAACATTCGCGCTCTGAAGCAAAGCAAGGATCAGCTTCAGGAACTTTCCCATCGGCTGAAGATTGCGCTCGACACGTCCGAGATCGGTATCTGGGAGCTCGATATCGAGAGCGGAAAGTTGCTGTGGGACGGCCGGATGAGGGAGCTCTACGGCATCGGGAATTCGATGCGCGAAACCTACGAAGACTGGAAGAATACGCTGCACCCGGACGACCTGGTACGCGCCGAAGAGGAGTTTGCCGAAGCGCGCGCGAGCGGCGGCGCCTATAATTCCGAGTTCCGCATCCGCCTTGCTGGCGGCGAGGTGCGCCATATTCGGGCGATCGGCTCCACCCACGTCGGAGCAGACGGGCGCAGGAAGATCGTCGGCGTCAACTGGGACGTGACGGCCGATTTCGAAACGAGAGCCACGCTTTCCGAGGCCAAGCGGCTTGCCGAAGCCCACAGCAGCGAACTGGAAGCGGCGCGCCATCGGATGGAATTCAACGCGCTGCACGATCCGCTCACTGGCCTGCCGAACCGGCGCTTCCTCGACCAGATCCTCGCCGAGCGCAGCCAGCATTTCGACGATCGCGCGAAGCTCAGCATATTTCATATGGATCTCGATCGCTTCAAGCAGATCAACGACACGCTCGGCCATGCTGCCGGCGACGAAATCCTGAGGCATGCGGCTGAACTCCTGCGGCGGAATGCGCGCGAGGGTGACTTCGTTGCCCGTATCGGCGGCGACGAATTCGTGATCATCCGCCAGAGCCACGGCCAAGACGAGGACGGAGGGCTTGCATCACGTGTCATCGAAGCGATGAGCGTGCCGGTCCGCTACAAGGATCAGGAATGCCGCATCGGCGTCAGCATCGGTATTGCCGCCCAATCGCTCGCGGAAGACGAGCTTTCGCAGGTTCTCGTCAATGCCGACATCGCGCTTTACGAGGCCAAGCGCCGCGGCCGCAACAGGCACGAGACCTTCACCGGCGCGCTGAAGACCGCGGTGTTCCAGACCAAGCAGACCGCCGACGAAATCCTTCGCGGTCTTGAGCGGAACGAATTTATCGCGCATTTCCAGCCGCAATTCTGCCCGACCTCCCTCGACGTCATCGGCGTCGAAGCGCTGGTGCGGTGGGATCACCCGACCAAGGGACTGCTCAGCCCGCACGCGTTCCTCAAGACAGCGGAAGATATCAACGTCGTCGCATTGATCGACCAGAAAATCCTGGAACAGGCGCTGTTCCAGATCTGGAGGTGGGAAGCGAACGGCATCCGCATCCCGAAAGTCTCGGTCAATCTCTCTTATCCGCGGCTGCGCGACGACGGCCTGATCGAGCGCCTCAAGCAGATGCGGATACCGGAAGGGCGGCTCTCCTTCGAACTGCTCGAATCGATCTCCTTCGATGAAAACGACGTGACGGTGCTCTCGAACATCGAGCGCATCAAGGAACTGGGAATCGACATCGAGATCGACGATTTCGGAACCGGCTACGCCTCCATTCTCAGCCTTACGAAACTGACGCCGCGCCGGCTGAAGATCGATCGTCAGTTGATCGTGCCGATCCTGACCTCGCCGGCGCAGCGACGGCTCGTCGAATCGATCATCGACATCGGCACCTCGCTCGGCATCGAGGTGATCGCCGAAGGCGTCGAGACGCTGGAGCATGCCCGTATCCTCAAGGACTTGGGCTGCCACGGGCTGCAGGGCTACGCCTTCGCCCGGCCGATGAATGCCAACGATCTCGCCACCTTCGTTTTCGAGCGCCGCTGGCAGGCCGCGTAGACATGCCGAAAACGTCGCCGCATTGGTGCGTTTTTCTTTCCGCAAGGCTTGGCAGTCGCCCGGAAAAAAGTCATAAAAACATATGCCTTTGCCGCTTCGCGGATGATCCGGGCATCGTTTGCGGTGGTCGCCTTTAAGCGACACTCCTGCGGGACCCCTGGTCCCACTCTCCAACATACCCAACGAGGGGAACGGAACGATAGAATACGCGGGAAAATTGCTGCCTGTTTTCATTCTCGCGCCTTTTGCGGGAAGCCTCATTGCAATCTTCTTTCCGTCCGATCAGCGCGGTGCCACGGCCTGGTTCGCAGGTGCGATCGCCCTTGTCTGCTTTCTGGTGACCGCGGGGCTCTATCCCTTCGTCGCTTCCGGCGGGGTGCTGCGTTATCAGCTCGACTGGATCCCCGAGCTCGGGCTCAACTTCACGCTGCGGATGGACGGCTTCGCCTGGCTGTTTTCGGCGCTGATCACGGCGATCGGCGTTCTCGTCGTCCTTTATGCCCGCTACTACATGGCTGCCGAGGACCCGGTCCCGCGCTTCTTCGCGCTGTTCCTCGCCTTCATGGCATCAATGCTCGGCGTCGTCCTTTCCGGCAACCTCATCCTGCTTGCGGTGTTCTGGGAGCTGACGAGCATCGTCTCCTTCCTGCTGATCGGCTACTGGCACCACAATGCACACGCCCGCGACGGCGCGCGCATAGCGCTGACGATGACCGGCATGGGCGGGCTTTGCATGCTGGTCGGATTGCTGATCATGGGCCGGATCGTCGGGAGCTACGATCTCGACGTCGTTCTCGCCTCCGGCGACGCGATCCGCAACCACCCGCTTTACTTGACCGTCCTTATCCTTCTGCTGCTCGGCGCCCTCACGAAGAGCGCGCAGTTTCCCTTCCATTTCTGGCTGCCGCACGCGATGGCTGCGCCGACGCCGGTCTCCGCCTACCTACATTCGGCGACGATGGTGAAGGCCGGCGTCTTCCTGCTCGCGCGGCTGTGGCCGGTGATGGCCGGCACCGAGGCCTGGTTCTGGATCGTCGGCCTCGCCGGGCTCACGACCCTCTTGCTCGGCGCCTATTTCGCGATCTTCCAGCAGGATCTGAAGGGGCTCCTCGCCTATTCGACGATCAGTCATCTGGGGCTTATCACCGTGCTGCTAAGCCTCGGCAGCCCGCTGGCAGCCGTCGCCGCGGTCTTCCACATCGTCAATCACGCGACCTTCAAGGCTTCGCTGTTCATGGCGGCGGGCATCATCGATCACGAAACCGGCACGCGCGATATGCGAAGGCTGAGCGGTCTCTTCCACTACATGCCGATCACCGCCACGCTTGCAATGGTGGCAAGCGCGGCAATGGCCGGCGTGCCGCTACTCAATGGCTTTCTTTCCAAGGAGATGTTCTTCGCCGAGGCGATCGAGACGCATCTCATCAACACGCTCGATACGATAACACCCTATGTCGCGACGATCGCGAGCATGTTTGCCGTCACCTATTCCCTGCGCTTCATTCACGGCGTCTTCTATGGCCCCATGCCGCAGGACCTGCCCAAGAAGCCCCACGAACCGCCGCGCTGGATGCGCGCGCCGGTGGACTTCCTCGTGCTTGCCTGCCTTGTCGTCGGCATCATTCCCGCGCAGACGATTGGTCCATTCCTGCATACGGCCGTCGTTTCGATCCTCGGCGATCGCACACCGCAATACAGCCTTGCCGTCTGGCACGGCCTGAACGTCCCGCTGATCATGAGCTTCGTGGCGCTGTCGGGCGGGGTCGGCCTCTATTTCTTGATGCGTTCCTACCTTGCGACCAGTGTCGAAGGCCCGCCGGTCTTCCGCCTGCTCCAGGGTCAACGAATCTTCGAACGCGTGCTGGTGACGCTTTCATGGAAGTGGGCCCGCTCGCTGGAGCAGCGGCTCGGCACGCGCCGCCTGCAGCCGCAGATGTGCTTCGTCGTTCTCCTTGCACTCTCAGCCGGGGCGTTACCGCTTGTGCTCGGCGGCTTCAAGCTTCCGCCGCTCGTCATACACGGCATCGATCCGGCCTTCGCACTGCTCTGGGTGATCGGCATCGCCTGCGCCGTCGGCGCGGCTTACCAGGCGAAGTATCATCGACTCGCATCGCTCGTACTGCTCGGCGGCGCGGGGCTCGTCACCTGCATCACCTTCGCCTGGCTTTCCGCACCAGACCTCGCGGTAACCCAACTTCTGGTGGAAATCGTCACCACCGTGCTGATCCTGCTCGGATTGCGCTGGCTGCCGAAGCGCATCGAGCAGCCCGATGATGCGGAGGATCTTCCCTTCCGCATCCGCCTCAGGCGGCTGCGCGACTTCATTCTCGCGATCCTGGCCGGCGGTGGGGTGATGCTCATCTCCTACACGGTCATGACGCGACCACTGCCGGAAACAATCGCCAGCTATTTCCTCGAACGTGCCTACACGGAGGGCGGCGGCACCAACGTCGTCAACGTCATCCTCGTCGACTTCCGCGGCTTCGACACGCTTGGCGAGATCGCCGTGCTCTGCATCGTCGCCTTGACGGTCTTTGCGCTTCTCTTGCGCTTCCGTCCGCAGGCCGACAGTCTGGAGGCCCCGGAACAGCAGCGGGTGCAGAACGCCTTCGACGACGACCACCCGGACCGTGCAGCCGGCGACAGCGTCGCCGAGTACCTCTTCGTGCCCTCCGTCATCATGCGGTGGATGTTCCCCATCACCGGGCTGCTGGCGGCCTACCTCTTCCTGCGCGGACACGACCTGCCGGGCGGCGGTTTCGCGGCCGGCATCGCCATGTCGATCGGCTTCATCCTGCAATATATGTCGGGCGGCACGCGTTGGGTCGAGGAGAGGTTGCGCATCCACCCGCTGCGGTGGATGAGCATCGGCATTCTGGTCGCAACCGCGACCGGCGCCGGATCGTGGCTCTTCGGCTATCCGTTCCTCACCTCGCACGCGCAATATGCAACATTGCCGATCGTCGGCAAGTTCCCGCTTGCGAGCGCCATCCTCTTCGATCTCGGTGTCTTTTCGCTGGTTCTTGGAGCCACGGTGCTGATCCTCATTGCATTGGCCCACCAGTCTGTCCGCGCGCCGCGCGCCCACATGCGGGCAGTGCGCGCCGAAAAGGAGGGGGTTCGGTAATGGAACTCATTCTTTCCGCGGGGATCGGTGCGCTGACCGCTTCGGGCGTCTATTTGTTGCTGAGGCCGCGTACCTACCAGGTCATCATCGGTCTCTCACTGCTCTCCTATGCCGTCAATCTGTTCATCTTCGGCATGGGGCGGCTGCGCGTGAACGCGCCCCCGGTGCTCGACGCGGGCGGCGTCGGCGACCTTGCCCAGTATACGGATCCCGTAACGCAGGCGCTGGTGCTGACCGCGATCGTCATCGGCTTTGCGATGACGGCGCTCTTCCTCGTCGTGCTGCTTGCCTCGCGCGGCTTCACCGGTACCGACCATGTCGACGGAAGGGAGCAGCGCCATGATTGATTGGCTGCATCACCTTCTCATCATCCCGATCCTGCTGCCGCTCGCCGTCGGCGCGGCGCTGATCCCGATCGACGAGCGCAACCGGATGCTGAAGGGTCTCTTCGGCTTCGGCTCAACGCTCATCGTCTTCGTTGTCGCCACGATTCTCATGCGCATTGCCGCGAGCGCCGGCAACCTGCCGGAGACCGGCATCTATCAGCTTGGCAACTGGCCGGCTCCCTTCGGCATCGTTCTCGTGCTCGACCGTTTGTCCGCGCTGATGCTCTGCCTGACGGCAGGTCTGGCGCTTGCCGCCCAGGTCTATTCCATGGCGCGCTGGCACACGGCTGGCCACCATTTCCATTCGCTGTTCCAGCTTCTCGTCGCCGGTCTCAACGGCGCCTTTCTGACGGGCGACATCTTCAATCTCTTCGTTTTCTTCGAAATGATGCTGGCCGCATCTTATGGCCTGCTGCTGCACGGCTCCGGCCCCGTGCGCGTCAAGGCTGGTTTGCACTATATCGCGATCAATCTTGCCGCCTCGTCGCTGTTCCTCATCGGCGTCAGCCTGATCTATGGCGTCACCGGCACGCTCAACATGGCCGACCTTGCCACGAAGCTCGCAACGCTTACGCCTGAGAACCGGCAACTCGTCGAAACCGGCGCCGCGATCCTCGGCATCGCCTTTCTCGTCAAGGCCGGCATGTGGCCGCTGAGCTTCTGGCTGCCGCCGGCCTACGCGGCCGCGACGCCGCCGGTCGCTGCGGTCTTTGCCATTCTGACCAAGGTCGGCATCTACGTGATCGTCCGCCTGCACTTCCTCATCTTCGGTGCGGCCGCCGGGCCTTCGGCGGGTTTCGGCCAGGAGTGGCTCGTTGCCGGCGGCATGCTGACGATCGCGTTCGGCGCGATCGGCGTGCTCGCCTCGCAGGCGATGGGCAGGCTTGCCGGCTATTCGGTTCTCGTCTCCTCCGGAACGCTGCTTGCGGCGATCGGCCTCGGCCATGCAGGGATGCTCGCCGGCGCCCTCTTCTACCTCGTCAGCTCGACACTCACGATCTCCGCCTTCTTCCTGCTCATCGAACTCGTCGACCGCGGCCGCGATGCCGGCGCCGACGTTCTGGCGGTGACGATGGAAGCCTATGGCGACTTCGATGAGGATGAAGAAGAGGAAGAGGTCGGCGCCGCGATACCGGGGACCATGGCCGTTCTCGGCCTCTGCTTCTGCCTCTGTGCCGTGCTCCTTTCGGGCCTGCCGCCCTTGTCCGGATTCATCGCCAAATTCGCGATCCTGCGCGGCCTCTTCGACGTGCCGGGCAGCGATCTTACAACCGCGATGTCCGCCGCCGATTGGACCTACGTCGTGCTTCTCATCGTGTCGGGGCTCGCCGCCATGATCGCGATGAACCGCATCGGCATCCGCACCTTCTGGGCCTCGATCGAGGGCACGGTACCGCGGGTCTTCGTCATCGAGATCACGCCCGTTCTCGTTCTGCTTGCCGCCTGCGTCTTCCTGAGCCTTCAGGCCGGGCCCGCCATGCGCTACATGCAGGCAACCGCTGACGACCTGCTCAATCCGTTGCTCCAGAGCGAGCGTGTTCTTTCCGCGCCAAGGGCGGGGGGGCAATAACAATGCGCACCTGGTTTCCCTATCCGCTGCTGTCGACCGTGCTGCTGGTCATGTGGTTGCTTCTGAACCAGTCGCTGGCGCCTGGCTCGATCCTCATCGGCCTCGTTCTCGGTATGGTGCTCGGCTGGGTGACGCTCAAGCTGCACCCCACAAGATCGCATCTACACCGCATCGGGCGTGCGGCTGGCTTCGCTCTTGAGGTCATCGCCGACATCGTCCGCTCAAACATCGCCGTTGCTTCGATCATCCTGCGCGCACGCCGCTACCCCGCGAATGCGGGCTTTCTGACCGTCGACCTCGATCTCGAAGATGAGAACGCCCTCGCGCTGCTGGCCTGCATCATGACGGCGACCCCCGGGACGGCATGGCTCGAATACGATCGCCACCAGAAGACCTTGCTTTTCCATGTGCTGGACCTGCAGAACGAGGAGATCTGGCGCGGGACGGTCAAGCGTTACGAAGCGGCGTTGAAGGAGATCTTCCAATGACTGAGCTTGCGATCACCTGGTCAGTGCTCCTCTCCCAGGTCATGCTCGGCGTGGCGATGGGCTGCGCACTTTATCGCATCGCCAGGGGGCCACGCGCGCAGGACAGGATCCTCGCGCTCGATACGCTCTACATCAACGCGATGCTGATGCTGCTCTCCTTCGGCATTCGCAGTGCGAACACGATCTATTTCGAGACCGCATTGATCATAGCGCTGATCGGCTTCGTCTCTTCGATCGCCTTCGCCAAATTCCTGATGCGCGGCGAGGTGATCGAATGAGCCACCTGACGGACCTGCCGACCTGGGCCGCCTTCACCGTCTGCGGTTTGCTGCTTTTCGGGGCGACGATGACGCTGATCGGTTCGCTCGGTCTGCTGCGCCTTTCCGACTTCTACGAACGCCTGCACGCCCCGACAATAGCGACCAGCGGCGGCACGATCCTGATCTGCCTGGCGTCGATGCTCTGCTTCGCCGTGCTGCAAAGCCGCTGGATCTTCCACGAGTTGCTGATCATCTTCTTCATCATGGTGACGACGCCGGTGACACTGGCGCTGCTTGGCCAGGCGGCGCTCTATCGCGACCGCTTTGAAGAACGAAACGGCGTGCCGCGCAAGCACAAGCCGGAAAGCGAGAAAAGCGCCGACTGATTGAACCTAACAAGTTGGAGCGGGACGCGCGCGGAAAGCCGCACGCACTTTTCCTCATCCCGCTCTATTCGCGGCCGCGAAAGCGGCGCTGATAGGCGGGGTCGTAGAGCGAACTCTCGCGGAAGTCCGCAGCTTCGAGGCCGGGGCCAACGAAGATCAGCGCCGTGCGTTCGATCGGCTCGAGCGCGACCCTGGCGGCGATATCGCCGAGCGTGCCGCGCAGGACCCGCTCGTCCGGCCAGGACGCCTTGACGACGATCGCAACTGGGCAATCGGCGCCGTAGAGCGGCGTCAACTCCTCGACGACCCGGTCGAGCGCATGGATCGCCAGGTGGATCGCCAGCGTCGAGCCCGTGGCGCCGAAAGCGGCAAGCGTCTCGCTATTCGGCATCGGCGAGGCGCGGCCGGAAACACGAGTCAGCACCAGGCTTTGCGCCACGGCCGGAATTGTGAGCTCCCGGCCGAGCGTTGCGGCGGCCGCCGCGAAAGCCGGCACACCGGGCGTCATGGTGTAGGCAATGCCGTGCCTCTCGAGCCGGCGGATCTGTTCGGCGACCGCGCTCCAGACGGAAAGATCGCCCGAATGCAGTCGAGCCACGTCCTCGCCGGCCTCTGCGGCGCGGACATATTCCGCTTCGATCTCATCGAGCGACATCGGCGCGGTATCGACGATGCGAGCGCCGGGTGGGCAATACTGCAGAAGCTCGGGCGACACGATCGAGCCGGCATAGAGGCAGACCGGGCAGCGGCCAATCAGGTCCCTGCCCCTGACTGTAATCAGATCTGCCGCACCCGGACCCGCGCCGATGAAATGAACCGTCATATCCTATCCTTTTAAATTCGCTCGCCCTGAGAGCGGCGCAAGACCGCGCGCTGTGGTCGCTTATTCCGCCTTGACCCAGGACCATTGGGTGACCGGCATCGCCGGTCGCCAGCCGGTCATCGTTCCGACCGGTGAGGCCCGAGCGATATCGATCCGGATCAGCGAGCCGCCAAGCCGGGCATGCTGCGCGATGAGAACGGCCTCCATTTCCGTCGTCACCGCATTCGCCACCAGTCGTCCGCCAGGGCGAAGCGCAGCGATCGCGCTGTCCATCACACCGGGCTCGCTGCCGCCACCGCCGATGAAGATCACGTCGGGCGACGCAAGGCCACGAAGCGCCTCCGGCGCTCCGCCTTCGATCACCGCCAGCCCGGGCACACCGAAGCGCGCCGCATTGCGCCCGATACGCGCGGCACGCTCGGGCGAGGCCTCGATGGCGATAGCGCGCATCGCCGGGTCCGCCAGCATCCATTCGATGGCGATGGAGCCGGAACCGGCGCCGATATCCCACAACAACTCGCCCTTGCGCGGAGCCAGCGCCGACAGCGTCAAGGCACGGACCTCACGCTTGGTGATCTGGCCGTCATGCTCGAACAGGGCATCGTCGAGACCGGCGGCGAGCGGCAACACCCGCGCGGTCGCGTCGGCAACGACTTCAATCGCGCAGACGTTCAAGGAATGCAGGTCTTCGAGGGCGAAGCTCGATGCGATCTGCCGCGAGATACGTTCGCGTTCGCCACCCAGCGCTTCCAAAACGCTAAGTCGGGATTGACCGAATCCGCTATCGCAAAGCAGCGCGGAGAGCGCCTTCGGACCACATGCATCCGAAGTCAGCGCCAAAATACGGGCGCCTGGCTGCAGATGCGGCCGGATGAGATCGAGCGGGCGCCCGTGCAGCGAAACCGTCGCCACGTCCTGCAATGCCCAGCCGAGCCGTGACGCCGCTAGGCTGAAGGACGATGGTGCAGGAAGGGTGCGCATTTCGATGGCATCGATCCGGCGGGCAAGCGTGGCGCCGACGCCGAAGAGGAAGGGATCGCCGGAAGCGAGCACGACGACGGGGCTGCCCCGCCTTGCAACGATCGCCTCGACCGATTTTTCAAAGGGGTTCTGCCAGGCTTGGCACTCGCCCGTTATCAGGGAGGCCGCAAGCTCGATATGCCGGGCTCCGCCGAAGACGACCGGCGCAGTCGCAATCAGCCGCTTGGCCTCGTCGCCGAGACCCGCTACACCATCCTCACCGATACCGATGATCACCAACCAGGGGGCGACGATGGCCGAAGCGCTGTTCGACATGTCAGCCATGGACAGACCTCGCATTCTGATCCTCGGCGGCACGACCGAGGCGCGGCAACTGGCCGAGCGTCTTGCGGCCGATCCTCGCTACGATGCGGCCATCTCGCTCGCAGGCCGCACCGCCGACCCGCGCCCGCAACCACTGGCGACCCGCGTCGGCGGTTTCGGCGGCGCAGACGGGCTTGCCGCCTTCCTCAAGGCGGAGAATGTCGCGCTGCTGATCGATGCGACGCACCCCTTCGCCGCCCGCATATCTCACAATGCCGCCGCGGCGGCGGCGACGACCGGAACGCCCATTTTTGCGCTCCGCCGCCCCGCCTGGGAGCTTGAACGCGGAGACCGCTGGACGCGCGTCGAGAGCGTGGCCGAGGCCGTGTCCGCACTCGGTGGGGCGCCGCGCCGCGTTTTCCTGGCGATCGGCCGGCAGGACGCGTTCCACTTCGAGAAGGCCCCGGAACATCGGTACGTCGTTCGCAGCGTAGACCCCGTGACGCCGCCGCTCGCCCTGCCCGACGTCACCGCAATTCTTGCCTGTGGTCCTTTCGCGGAAGCGGACGAGATCGACCTCCTCGAGGAGCATGGCATCGACGTCGTCGTCGCCAAGAACAGCGGCGGCACCGCGACCTATGGCAAGATCGCCGCCGCACGCAAGCTCGGGATCGAAGTGATCATGGTCGAGCGCCACAAGCCCGCCGACGTGCCGTCGGTCGGCGATTGCGATGAGGCGCTCGAACGCATCCATCAGAGGCTTTCCCCGGTAAAGGACCGCGGCGTATAGACGAGATCGGGCTTGCCGTCGCGCGGCACGATGCGAGTTTCCGGAGAGCCGATGATCACGCAGGTCGCCATGTCGGCGCGGTTGGCATCGGCCTCGCCGAGCGGCATCACTGTGATGCGCTCATCGGGGCGGCCGGCCGCGCGGCCGAAGATCACCGGGACGTGAGGAGGCAGAACCTGCCGCAGGATGGCGAAAGCCTCTCCGAGCTGCCACGGCCTTGTCTTGCTGATCGGGTTGTAGAGCGCGATCACCAGCCCAGCCTCGGCGGCAAGCCGCAGCCTTTTCGTGATCACCTCCCAGGGTTTCAGGTTGTCGGACAGCGACATGGCGCAGAAGTCATGCCCGAGCGGCGCGCCGATCCGGGCGGCGACGGCCAGCATGGCGGTCACGCCCGGCGTGATCACCAGATCGACCTTGCGCCATTCCGCGGGGCCATTGTCGATCGCCTCGCAGACGGCGGCCGCCATGGCGAAGATGCCAGGATCGCCGCCCGAAACAACGCAGACATCGGCGCCCGCCGCCGCGCGCACGAGCGCCGCCTGGGCCCGGTCCAGTTCCTCGCGATTGTCGGAGGCGATGCGGTGCTGGTCGGCCCTGAGATCGAGACGGTCGAGATAGGGGCCATAGCCGAAGAACTCGGTCGCGGCGGAAATCGCCTCGCGTGTCTCGGGCGTCATCTGCGCCGGATTGCCGGGACCCGTGCCGACGATGAAAAGCTTGCCGGTCATCGCCTGTCCTCCCGGGGCCGGTCCGTCCATCCCGGGACGAGCACCAGTGAGAAATAGGGTGCCGCGTCGTCGGGCTTCTCGCCAAGCGGGATCATCGCGGAATCCTTCATCGTGCCGCGTTCGACATAAACGGCTGCGTCGAGCCTGCCGGCGGCGGCAAGCGCCCGGCGGATTTTCGGCAGGTTGCGGCCGACCTTCATGATCACTGCGGCCTCGGTATCGGCAAGCCGGCGCTGAAGCTCGCCCTCGCCCATCGTCCCGGGCAGAACCGAAAGGACATCATCGCCCTGGACGAGCGGCAGTCCTGCCAGCGACCAGCAGCCGGACATGGCGGTGATGCCCGGAATGACTTCGACCGGGAAGCGGCCGGCGAGCCGCACATGCAGGTGCATGTAGGACCCATAGAAGAGCGGGTCGCCTTCGCTGAGCACGGCGACCGTGCGCCCGGCGATAAGATGCGCCGCAACAGCCTCGGCGGAGGCATTGTAGAAATCGGTGATCTGGCTCTTGTAGGCGCAGTCGTCCTTGTCGATCTCGGTCGTCACCGGATAGTAGAGCGGCAGCTCGACGAGGCCCGGCTTCAGCAAGCCCTCGACCACCGCACGACCATTGCCGTTGCGCCCCGCCTTGGCGAAATAAGCGACGACATCCGCCTCGCCGAGCGCCCGCACCGCCTTCACCGTCAGGAGCTCGGGATCACCCGGACCGGTGCCGACGCCGATCAATCTGCCCATCTCGACCGCGCTCACAGGCCCGGCCTCGCGAGTGAGTTGAGCGCCGCGGCCGTCATTGCGCTGCCGCCAAGACGGCCGCGCACGATCGCGAAGGGGACGCCATACGAGTTTTCGGCAAGCGCGTCCTTCGATTCCGCCGCGCCGACGAAGCCGACCGGCATGCCGAGGATCGCCGCCGGCTTCGGCGCGCCGTCACGCAGCATTTCGAGCAGGTAGAAAAGCGCTGTCGGCGCGTTGCCGATCGCAACGACGGAGCCGGCCATCCGTTCGCCCCAGAGTTTCAGCGCGGCCGCAGAGCGCGTATTGCCGATCTCGGCCGCGAGCGCGACCGTTCGCGGATCGCGAAGCGCGCAGATGACGTCGTTGCCCGCCGGCAGCCGCGCGCGCGTCACGCCATGCGCCACCATTTCCGCGTCGCAGAAGATCGGTGCGCCGTTCTTCAGCGCGGTGCGCGCTGCGGAGACGAAGTCCGGCGAGAAGACGAATTGGCGTGCGGCCTCGACCGAGCCGCAGGCATGCACCATGCGCACGGCGAGATCGGCTTCCTCCTCGGAAAAGCCGGAAAGATCGGCCTCCGCCCGGATGATCGCAAAGGAACGCTCATAGATGGCGTTGCCATCGCGAATATAGTCGTAGTCCGGCATTTCTATCCCTGTTCAAACGCGGCGGCGATGCGCGCGGCCCCGAGCCGTGTAAGACAGGACCGCGCCGATTCGCCAGCGTCTTTGTTTTCCTTGACCAGCGCACCGAGATGCGCGAACGCGGATTTTATTCCATTCGCATCCGTGTAGGCGCTCGGCGCGACGGAAGCAGTACCATTTACGACAAGCGCATATCCTGATGGCGCACCGACAAGCGTCAGCTCCGCAGATGATGGTCGCGCGCATCCCTTGGGACAGCCGGAGAGATGCACGGTCAACGAACCGTCGAGCAGTTCGGGCGCGGCATCGACCATGACCCGTGCCACGGCTTTGGTTTCCATCAGTGCGGATGCGCAGGCTCCCGTGCCGGCGCAGGTGGCGATATGGTTGCGCGGATCGTCCGGGGCGATGCGAAAGCCCAACGAGAACGCGAGGCCTTGCATTATCGCAGCGGTTTCATGATCGAGTCCGAGCACGAACAGCCCGTGTCCCGGCGCAAGCCGGATCTCAGCCGCACCCAGTTCCTCGGCCTTGTGCAGGAGAGCCGTCAGGCTGGCCGCATCGGCCTGGGCGTAGGCGAAGCCCACGCCAAGCACGGTGGCGCCGTCGGCAAGCGTGTGCAGCCCGGCAACCGGCACGGCCGGTTCCATCGCCAGGATCGACGTCGCCGGCGAATACGCTCCGCCGGCCAATTCGTTTTCCACCACCGCCGCATCGAGATCACGGCCACGCGCGGCATCACCCATGGCGGCAAGCCTGCGGAGAACGGCAAGCAGGCCGGAAACGGCTTCGTGCCCATCGAGCAGTGCGACCGGCTGCGCCGTGCCCGCCGTGCCGCCTAGCGAAAGCAGCCAGGCCACGTCGTCATCCGTTTTCACCGCCTTCAAACGCAGGTCGGCAACGATGTTGTCGAGATGAAAGCGGCCGCCGCCGTCGATGATGATCGAGAGCTTCGGCGCGAGCTTGAGAGGCGGATCGAGCGCGGCGATCGCTTCGCGCAGCGCCAGCGCCAGCGGACGGGGATCGGCGATCTCGTCCGTATCGATCCCCGCAAGTGGCGGCATTTCAATCGCGACGCCGTCGGCGACCACAATGCCTGCTTCGCCGATTGCGGATGCGAGGCCGTCGACGTTTGCTGCTGTCAGGCCCCGGACCTGCAGGTTGCCCCGCGCCGTCACTTCCAGGATGCCATTGCCGAACTGCTCCGCGGCGACCGCAAGCGCCCGCAGTTCCGCTGGTGTCAAGCGGCCGGTCGCGGGCCGCAGCCGGACCAGCAATCCGTCGCCGGTCTGCATCGGCTTCGCAAGCGACGGACAAGCGCCCCGCCGCATGGATGCGTCGGCCCCGTCTGATCTGGGCGTGGCACAGCTTGTCATTGCTTTGGTCGATCCTCCCGGCACCAGGTAAGGGTCCCCGCCGCTCTCGATGGACGCTATATCACAGGTGCGCGCTTTGAGAGAGATCAAAGAGCAAGCGAGATCGCTGTCGCGCCCGCGGTGATTTACTCGTCGAAATCGGCGCCTTTGCGCAGCAGGTAGATATCCATGATCCAGCCGATGCGCTGCCGCGCCGCGGCCCGCACCCTGAGGATCTCCTCCTTCACGTCCGCGAGACGGCCGGAGATGATGATCTCGTCCGGCGTGCCAAGATAGGCGCCCCAGTAGATGGCGGCGTCCGGATCGTCGATCTTCTCGAACGCCTGCTCCCCGTCGAGCATGACCACCGCCGTTTGGCTCTTGTCCGGAAAACTTTCGGCCAGCCGCCTGCCGGTGGTGATCTCGACCGGCTTGCCGACGAGATTGAGCGGGATGCGGTGGCTGGCGCAGAGCGCCTGAAGGCTGGTTATACCGGGAACGACTTCGAAATCGAAAGCCACATGGCCTCGCGCTTTTACGCGATCCACAATGCGGATCGTGCTGTCGTAAAGCATCGGGTCGCCCCAGACCAGGAAGGCACCGGTCTGGCCTTCGGCGAGCTCGCCGAGCAGCAGTGCCTCATGGATCGCGGCAATGCTTCCGTGCCAGTCGTCGACGCTGCCGCTATAGCTCCGCCCCTCGGTCTGGCGCACCGGCACGGCGAACTCGACCGTGCGGCTGTCGCTTCTCGTCACGTAGCGCGCGCATATTTCGCGGCGGACCTCGGCAAGCTCGGTCTTCTTCGCCCCCTTGGTCGGGATGAACAGCACGTCGGCCTTGTTGAGGGCGTTGATTGCCTGAATGGTCACGTGTTCGGGATTGCCCGCACCGATGCCGATAATCAGGATATGCCGCATCTTCTTCCGCCTCACGTTGGTCGTGGGGCAGTCTTTCGCCGAAAGGAGGCAGCGGCGCAAGGTTTGTCAGCGACAGGCGCCGGCGGGACCGCGTCAGTCCGAGCGATTGAGCTCACAGACCGTCGACAAGCTCCGGGGTTTCCGGCAACCGCCAGTCAATCGGATCGAAGCCCTTGGAGACGAGGAAATCATTCGCCTTCGAGAAATGTCGGCAACCGAGAAAGCCCGAATGTGCGGAGAGCGGAGAAGGGTGCGCTGCCTTCAGCACGAGATGCCGCGATTGATCGACAAAGGCGGCCTTTCTTTGCGCGTAGGAGCCCCATAGCATGAAGACAACCGGTTGCTGCTGCTCGTTGATCACCCGGATGACGGCGTCGGTGAAACGCTCCCAGCCGCGCCCCTGGTGCGAGGCCGCCCGTCCCCGTTCGACCGTCAACACGCTGTTCAGGAGCAGCACGCCCTGGCGTGCCCAGCTCTCCAGGAAGCCGTGGCGGGCGGGCGGTATGCCGAGATCGTCCCGGAGCTCCTTGTAGATATTGACGAGCGACGGTGGCGTGCGCACGCCTGGCCGCACGCTGAAGCAAAGCCCGTGCGCCTGCCCGTCGCCGTGGTAGGGATCCTGGCCGAGGATGACGACACGCACCTTGTCGAGCGGCGTCAAATCGAGCGCGCGAAAATATTCGCTGCCCCTCGGGAAGATCTGCCGCCCCTCGTTCTTTTCCCCAAGCAGGAAGCGCTTGAGTTCGCCCATGTAGGCGCTTGAGAATTCCGGGGCCAATGCGGTCTTCCAGGTTTCCTCGAGCCTGATCGTCGGTTCCATATCCAGCCTCATTTCGCGTCGGCCAGAAATTTAAGCCGCTGAGCGGGCGCTGCAACTCGTCCCCCACGGATTTCGTTGTTGCATTCACCGTTCTGATTAGGCGGCTCGAAGAGCATTGTATTTCTCAAAATATAACGCTAACCAGTAGAGCAAATCGTTATATCCTTGGAAATATCACGACCGATGGAGGCACGAATGCAGAGGGGAAGAAGACACTGGCTCAAGGGACTGGTGCTGGTCTTGGGCATGGCCCTGACGGCCACGGCACCCGGTCCAGCGCAAGCGGCTGAAAAGGTAACCGTTTTCGCGGCGGCGAGCCTGAAGAACGCGCTCGACGCGATCAACGCCGAGTGGACCAAGCAAAGCGGTGGGCAAGCGACCGCTTCCTACGCCGCAAGCTCGGCCCTTGCGAAGCAGATCGAACAAGGCGCGCCCGCAGACGTCTTCATCTCTGCCGACCTTGCCTGGATGGACTACCTCGCCGACAAGAAGCTGATCAAAACAGACACGCGCTCTAACCTGCTCGGCAACCGCCTCGTCCTCGTTTCCGCAAAGCCGGATTCGACAGCCGTCGATATCAAACCCGGTTTTGATCTCGCTGCTCTCATCGGCGACGCCCGCCTGGCGATGGGCGCCGTCGACTCGGTTCCGGCCGGCAAATACGGCAAGGCGGCACTGGAGAAGCTCGGGATCTGGCCGGCGGTCGAACAGAAGGTGGCGGGCGCGGAAAGCGTGCGGGCGGCACTTCTCCTGGTGTCGCGTGGCGAGGCGCCCTATGGCATCGTCTACCAGACCGATGCGGTCGCCGATCCGGGCGTCAAGGTGGTGGGCACGTTCCCGGAGGACAGTCATCCGCCGATCACCTACCCGATTGCTATTACGGCCGACAGCAAGAGTGCCGACGCGGCCGCCTACATCGCGTTTGTCAGGTCGGCCAAGGCGGCAGCGCTCTTTGAGGCGCAGGGCTTCACGGTGCTCAAATAAGCCGGCGCGACACCGGTCCGCGGACGCGTGAGTGCCTGCTGAAATCATTATCGATTTATGGATAAGATCGAGTGGGCGTTCAGAGCGGGATGAGGAAAAGTGTCTGCGGTTTTCCGCTCGCATCCCGCTCTAACTTATTAGAATCGATTTCCGCGCCGCGGGTCAGACGGACCTGCGACGGAGGATTTGAGTGCGGAGGAAATTGGCGCTTGGAATGGATGGCATTGAGCGACGCCGAGTGGACGGCGGTCCGGCTGAGCCTGCGCGTGGCGACCGTCGCGATGCTGGGCAGTCTGCCGCTGGCACTGCTCGCTGCCATGGTGTTTGCGCGTGGGCGCTTCTGGGGCAAGTCGATCCTGAACGGCCTCGTGCATATGCCGCTTGTCCTGCCACCGGTGGTCACGGGCTTCGTGCTGCTGCTTCTTTTCGGTCGCCGCGGACCGATCGGCGCCTTCCTTGCCGAGAATTTCGGCATCGTCTTCTCCTTCCGCTGGACGGGTGCCGCGCTTGCCTGTGCGGTCATGGGTTTTCCCTTGATGGTGCGCAGCATCCGGCTGTCGATCGAGGCGGTCGACCGCAAGCTCGAGGACGCTGCCGCCACGCTTGGGGCCGGACCGGCATGGGTCTTCCTGACGGTCACGTTGCCGCTGATCCTTCCCGGCATCATCGCGGGTATGATCCTCTCCTTCGCCAAGGCGATGGGTGAGTTCGGGGCGACGATCACCTTCGTTTCCAACATTCCGGGCGAGACGCAGACGCTTTCCTCGGCGATCTACACCTTTACGCAAGTTCCGGGCGGCGATGCCGGGGCGATGCGCCTTGCCGTCATCTCGGTCTTCATTTCGATGGCGGCATTGATGCTGTCGGAGGTTTTCGCCGCACTCGCGGCGAAACGGTCGGTGGCGGCATGACTCTTGAGGTCGAAGCCAGTCACCGGATCGGTGCCTTCACGATCGACGCCGCGTTCACGTCCGACGGCAGCGTGACGGCGCTGTTCGGCCGCTCGGGATCGGGCAAGACGTCGCTGATCAACATCATCGCGGGACTTCTCCGTCCCGATGTCGGCAGGATCGTGCTCGACGGCGACGTGATTGCAGACAGCAGGAAGCGGATATTCACGCCGATCCACCGCCGTCGCTTCGGTTATGTCTTCCAGGAAGCGCGGCTTTTTCCGCACCTGAGCGTTCACAGGAACCTTGCCTATGGACGCTGGTTCGCCGGTGCGCAAAAGTCCGCCTCGGAATTCGGGCGGATCGTTGAAATGCTCGGCATCGGTCATCTGCTCGACCGTCGCCCCTCGACGCTCTCTGGTGGAGAACGCCAGCGCGTCGCCGTTGGCCGTGCGCTGCTCGCCTCTCCCCGCCTCTTGCTGATGGACGAGCCGCTCGCCGCGCTCGACGAGGCGCGAAAAGCAGAGATTCTCCCCTATCTGGAGCGGCTTCGCGACGAGACCAGAATTCCGATTGTCTATGTGAGCCACTCGGTCGCGGAGGTCGCGCGGCTGGCGGAGCGCGTCATCGTGATCGAGAACGGTCGGGTCAAGGCATCGGGCGACGCGGCCGTCATCTTGAGCCAGCCGGCAGCGGTGCACGCGATGGATTGGCGGGAGGCCGGCGCGCTGCTCGAGGGCGTGGTCGACAGCCACGACAGCGCGCACAATCTAACGGTCGTACGGGCGGGACAATGTCTCGTGCGCGTGCCGCAACTCTTTGTTCCGCCGGGTCACAGCGTTCGCCTGCACATCGCGGCGCGCGATGTGATGCTGGCCACTGCGCGTCCCGAAGGCATCAGCGCGCTCAACGTGTTCGAAGGAACGGTCATCGATCTTTCTCCCGATGAAAAAGGCAGCATCGACGTTCGCCTGCAGTGCGGCGGCAATGTCATTCTGGCCCGCATCACCGCCCTGTCGCGCGACGCACTCCAGCTTGCACCCGCGAAATCCGTCCACGCGATCATCAAGACCGTGGCGCTCGACCACTAAGCGTGGCGTGGTCACTCGTGCCGAGTCGCTGTCTCCATGGAAACAGCCGGTCGATCACGAACGGCCTCAAGCCAGTCGAGATCGTCATTGATTGCGGCGCAAGCCTTGGCCTCCATCGCCCGGAAGCGCTGGATCAGCATCTCGCCGAAAGCGGTGACAGCGGCACCGCCGCCCTGCTTGCCGCCGCGCTGCGATTCCACCGAAGGCTCCTTGAACATCCGGTTCAAGGCATCGACGAGCAGCCAGGCGCGCCGATAGGACATATCCATCGCGCGTCCTGCAGCGGAAATCGAGCCGGTTTCGCGGATGAGCTCCAGGAGCATGATCTTGCCGCGCCCAAGGCGATCGCCGGGCGGAAAGTCGATGCGCAGGACCGGGCGGAGTTTGTTGTCTTCGTCACGCATGCGGCGAGCATAGAGTCTCGGCCGAACCTCTGGAAGTCGGCCTGTGCTCAACCTTTCAGAGGGTCATGCCGCCGTCGATCACATGCACCTGGCCGGTCGTATAGGCAGATATATCGCTGCCGAGATAGACGGCGAGCGCCGCGATCTCCTCGGGCGTGCCGAGGCGCCCCATTGGCTGGCGTGCGATGAAGGCGGCGCGCGCCTGCTCGTAGTTGCCCTGCGCCCGCATCCGTTCCTCCAGCGACGGCGATTGCACCGTACCCGGCGCGATGGCGTTGCAGCGGATGCCCTTGCCGATAAAATCGACTGCGACCGACTTGGTAAGGCCGACGACCGCCGCCTTGCTCGCCGAATAGACGAAGCGGTTCGGGACGCCCTTCGGCGCTCCGGCGACCGACGACATGTTGATGATCGAGCCGTCGCCCTTTTCGATCATGCCGGGCAGAAAGGCGCGGATCATCCGGAACATCGATTTCACATTGAGGTCGAAGGCGAAGTCGTAGTCCTTTTCGCTCGCTTCAAGGATCGTGCCGGCATGGACGAAACCGGCGCAATTGAAGAGAACGTCGACAGCGCCGGTACGCGCTGCAAACTCGGCGATCGCCTGTTCGCTCAAGACGTCGAGCTTCGCCACCTCGATCCCCTGCGCCGCGAGTTCGGCAAGCTTTTCCTCATTAATGTCGGTCGCGACGACCGAGGCGCCCTCGCGCTTGAAGGCCTCGGCCGCCGCACGGCCGATACCTTGCGCCGCCGCCGTGATCACCGCCCGCTTGCCCGTCAGAAGTCCGCCCATGTTTTTTCCATCCATGCTTTAGCTCGCGGGCCTACGGCCCATTCCATGCCCGCCAGGAGACATCGAGGCCTGCTGATCTGTCAAGCGACCGATCGTCTCTTTATCGGAAAAAGACAGAAGGATCCTGCATCAGTTCAAGGGGGCGAAGGCCCCGAACTGATGTGGCAATTGCGCATCGTAGCCGGCGAATTGGTCGTACGGCCTTGATCGGGCGCGAGGAACGGTGCAGCGATTGCCAGAGCGGGATGAGGAAAAGCGTGCGCGGCTTTCCGCCCGCATCCCGCTCTTGCCTATTAGAGTCGATCACCCATACCCAAGAGGCACCCATGCCCGGTCCCGTTCTCGATTCTGTCACCACCGACGATTCGCTACCTCCGAAAGCCGAGGTCGTCATTATCGGCGGCGGCATCATCGGGGTCAGCACCGCGCTCTTCCTCGCCGAACGCGGCGTTCAAGTCGTGCTCTGCGAGAAAGGCGCGCTCGGCGGCGAACAATCGAGCCGCAACTGGGGTTGGGTGCGCGTCATGGGTCGCGACCGCCGGGAAATCCCGCTTGCTATGGCGGCACTGAAAATCTGGGACACGCTCGATGCGCGCGTCGGCGGCGAAACCGGATTTCGCCGCAGCGGCATTCTGTATGTTTCGGAGAGCGAACAGGATATCGCCAATCGCGATGCCTGGCTGGCGCACGCCAGGCAGCACGGCGTCGACAGCCGCCAGATCGGCCCGGAGGAAACGCAGTCCAGGATGTCGGGAGCGACCACCCGCTACAAAGGCGCGCTCTTTACGCCGAGCGACGGGCGGGCCGAGCCGCAGAAGGCGGTGCCGGCAATTGCCGCGGGCGCCAGTCGCGCCGGGGCGCATATCGTCACGGGCTGCGCCGTGCGCGGGATAGAGAGAAGCGCTGGCCGGATCAGTGCCGTGATCACGGAAAAGGGCCGAATCGAAGCCGCGGCCGTCGTCCTTGCCGGCGGTGCCTGGTCGCGGCTCTTCTGCAAGGGACTCGGAATCCGGCTACCGCAGCTGAAGGTGCGCAACACCGTGCTCAGAACGACGCCGGTTGACGGTGGACCCGAGGGCGCCGGCGCGACGGCGACCTATGCCTATCGAAAGCGGCTCGACGGCGGCTTTACCATCGCCGACGGCGGCGCCAACCTGCATCCGGTCGTCCCGGACAGTTTCGCTTTCTTCCGTGATTTTCAGCCTGCGCGAAAGGCTGAGGGCGAGGCTGTGCAGGTCGGCTTGAGCGCGCAGAGCTGGCGCGAACTCTTCGAGATCGCATCCGTTCCGCTCGACCGTCCGGGCGCCTTCGAACGCCATCGAATTCTAGATCCCCGGCCCGATCCGCGCTCCGCGTTAAGGGCGTTCGAGGCGGCAAGACAGGTCTTCCCGGCGCTGCGACAGACCGCGCCGCTGCAGATCTGGGCCGGCCTCATCGACGTGACGCCCGATGCCGTGCCGATCATTTCCTATGCTGAAAACGTCCCCGGGCTGACGATCGCGACCGGATTTTCCGGCCATGGCTTCGGTATCGGCCCCGGCGCTGGTCACCTGGTCGCCGATCTGGTCACGGGAGACCAACCGATCGTCGATCCGGCGAATTTCCGACTCTCGCGCTTCTCCGATGGCACGCCGCTCGAGATCGCGCCGCCGGTCTGAACACGCGGCTTCGAGCGTCGATCCCCGAACCGGCCGCGCAAGAAAATTTCTCGCAACGGTCGCTGCTGCCTGTTTCCCGCCGCGCACCCAAGACCCAATGGCAGTATTCTGTCTTTCTTCAGACGGCGGCCGGCCGAGACCGCGAAAACCCTTCATCTCCCCCTGAACTCATGGCAGTCTGTCAGCATGTATCCCCTTGGGAGAACGGGGATCGAGACGGCAAATCGGCGTTGGGCGGAGGAGTAAGCCACGGCGCGAGATCGTTGCCGTCACATGCCATGAGACCGGCAACGCCGTTCTCCCGAAGCATGATTTGCGTGCGATGCGCAATCCGGAAGGGAGGCCGGAACCCGCATGAGCGACCTCGACCGTTTGAGTTTGCATGTCCCCGAACCGGCCGTTCGGCCGGGCGGTCAGCCCGATTTCTCCAACGTCAAGATACCGAAGGCCGGTTCCGTTCCGCGCCCGGAGGTGGACGTCGCCCCGGAAGACATCAGGGACCTCGCCTTTTCCATCATCCGCGTGCTGAACCGCGATGGCGAAGCCGTCGGGCCCTGGGCCGGGCTCCTCTCCGATGCCGAGCTATTGGCCGGCCTCCGGCACATGATGATGCTGCGCGCCTTCGACGCGCGCATGCTGATGGCGCAGCGTCAGGGCAAGACGTCCTTCTATATGCAGCATCTCGGCGAGGAGGCGGTAAGCTGCGCCTTCCGCAGAGCCCTCCGCAAGGGCGACATGAATTTCCCGACCTATCGACAGGCCGGTCTTCTCATCGCCGACGACTACCCGATGGTCGAGATGATGAATCAGATCTTCTCGAACGAGAGCGACCCGTGCCACGGACGCCAGCTACCGGTGATGTACACCTCCAAGGAGCACGGCTTCTTCACGATTTCCGGCAATCTCGCCACCCAATATGTCCAGGCGGTCGGCTGGGCCATGGCCTCGGCGATCAAGAACGATACGCGCATTGCTGCCGGCTGGATCGGTGACGGCTCGACGGCGGAGTCGGACTTCCATTCCGCACTGGTCTTTGCATCGACTTACCGGGCGCCCGTCATCCTCAACATCGTCAACAATCAATGGGCGATCTCGACCTTCCAGGGCATCGCCCGCGGTGGCTCGGGTACCTTTGCGGCCCGCGGCTTGGGCTTCGGCATCCCGGCGCTGCGCGTCGACGGCAACGACTATCTCGCCGTCTACGCGGTCGCGCGCTGGGCGGCGGAGCGGGCGCGACGCAATCTCGGTCCGACGCTGATCGAATATGTGACCTATCGCGTCGGCGCGCACTCCACCTCCGACGACCCGAGCGCCTATCGCCCCAAGACCGAATCGGAGGCCTGGCCGCTCGGCGATCCTGTCTTGAGATTGAAGAAGCACCTGATCGTCCGGGGCGCGTGGTCGGAAGAGCGCCACGCCCAGGCGGAAGCCGAAATCATGGACGAGGTGATCCAGGCGCAGAAAAAGGCGGAAATCCACGGCACGCTGCATGCCGGCGGCAAGCCATCCGTACGAGATATTTTCGAGGGTGTTTACGCCGAGATGCCGCCGCACATCCGCCGCCAGCGGCAGAAGGCAGGGTACTGACATGGCCAGGATGACAATGATCGAGGCGGTGCGCAGCGCCATGGACGTCTCGATGGGGCGCGACGAGAACGTCGTCGTCTTCGGCGAGGACGTCGGTTATTTCGGCGGCGTTTTCCGCTGCACGCAAGGGCTTCAGGCAAAGTACGGCAAGACCCGCTGCTTCGACGCGCCGATCAGCGAATCCGGCATCGTCGGCACTGCCATCGGCATGGCCGCCTACGGGCTGAAGCCCTGCGTCGAAATCCAGTTCGCCGACTACATGTATCCGGCCTACGACCAGATTACCCAGGAGGCCGCGCGCATTCGCTACCGCTCGAACGGCGACTTCACTTGCCCGATCGTCCTGCGCATGCCGACCGGCGGAGGCATCTTCGGCGGCCAGACCCACAGCCAGAGCCCTGAAGCTCTCTTCACCCATGTCTGCGGCCTGAAGGTCATCGTTCCGTCCAACCCTTACGACGCCAAGGGGCTCCTGATTTCGGCGATCGAGGATCCCGATCCGGTGATGTTCCTGGAGCCGAAGCGGCTCTACAACGGCCCATTCGACGGCCACCACGAACGCCCGGTGACGCCCTGGTCGAAGCATGAGCTCGGCGACGTCCCGGAAGGCCACTATACGATCCCGATCGGCAAGGCCGAAATCCGCCGCAAGGGCTCGGCCGTGACGGTGGTCGCCTATGGCACCATGGTGCATGTCGCGCTCGCTGCCGCCGAAGAAACCGGGATCGATGCGGAAGTGATCGACCTGCGCAGCCTGCTGCCGCTCGATCTCGATACGATCGTGCAGTCAGTGACGAAGACGGGACGCTGCGTCGTCGTGCACGAGGCGACGCTGACCTCCGGCTTTGGCGCTGAGCTCGTGTCTCTCGTTCAGGAACATTGCTTCTATCATCTGGAGGCGCCCGTGGTCCGGGTGACCGGCTGGGATACACCCTACCCGCACGCACAGGAATGGGACTATTTCCCCGGCCCCGCGCGCGTCGGCCGCGCGCTCACCGAAGTGATGGAGGCCTGACGATGGGCGAGTTTATCCTGAAAATGCCCGATGTCGGCGAAGGTGTGGCCGAGGCCGAGCTTGTCGAATGGCATGTGAAACCCGGCGACCCGGTGCGCGAGGATATGGTGCTCGCCGCGGTCATGACCGACAAGGCGACCGTCGAGATCCCTTCGCCAGTGTCCGGCAAGGTGCTGTGGCTCGGAGCGGAAGTCGGCGACACTGTCGCCGTGAAGGCGCCACTCGTCAGGATCGAGACCGCCGCTGCAACCGGCGAGCCCCCGCCGGACAGCATCCCGGAGGCGCTTGCCGAAGAGGTGCTCGAAGAGCCCGTGGCCGTCTCTGCCCCGCCGGCGCCGAAAGCGCCGCCGAAGCCCGAGAGGATTGAGACAGGGCCAGCGCCGACCGGCGCGCCTCCGGCACGCGACATGTCGAAGAAACCGCTCGCCTCGCCGGCCGTGCGGCTCCGCGCGAAGGACAGCGGTATCGACCTCCGCCAGGTAACCGGGACAGGACCGGCTGGCAGGATCACCCATGACGATCTCGACCTTTTCCTCAGCCGCGGCGCCCAGCCGGCGCCGGCGATCACAGGTCTCGTCCGCAAGACGGCGGTGGAGGAGATCAAGGTCACCGGGCTCAGGCGTCGCATCGCCGAGAAGATGACGCTGTCCACCTCGCGCATTCCCCACATCACCTATGTGGAGGAAATGGACATGACCGCGCTTGAAGACCTGCGCGCGATGATGAACCGCGACCGCAAGCCCGATCAGCCGAAGCTGACGGTCCTGCCGTTCCTGATGCGGGCGCTCGTCAAGACCATCGCCGAGCAGCCGGGCGTCAACGCGACCTTCGACGATGGCGCCGGCATCATTCACCGGCATGCCGCCGTTCATATCGGCATCGCCACCCAGACCCCCGCCGGCCTGACCGTTCCGGTCGTGCGCCACGCCGAAGCGCGCGGGATCTGGGACTGCGCTGCAGAGCTGAACAGGCTGGCGGACGCCGCCCGCACCGGGACCGCGACCCGCGACGAGCTGACCGGTTCGACCATTACCATCAGTTCGCTCGGCGCACTTGGCGGCATCGCCTCGACGCCGGTCATCAATCACCCGGAGGTGGCGATCGTCGGGGTCAACAAGATCGCCATCCGTCCGGTTTGGGACGGGACGCAATTCGTACCGCGCAAGATCATGAACCTCTCATCGAGTTTCGATCACCGCGTCATAGACGGCTGGGACGCCGCGACCTTCGTCCAGCGGCTGAAGACGCTGCTCGAAACGCCAGCGCTGATTTTCGTTGAAGGATGATGCGATCATGAAGGAAATCTCCTGCAAGCTTCTGGTGCTTGGTGCCGGTCCCGGCGGCTATGTCTGCGCCATCCGTGCGGGCCAGCTCGGTGTCGACACCGTGATCGTCGAAAAGGCGAAGGCCGGCGGCACCTGCCTCAATGTCGGTTGCATCCCCTCGAAGGCGCTGATCCACGCAGCGGAGGAGTTTCACAAGCTCCGTGCCGCGGCATCCGGCAAGAGCCCGCTTGGACTTTCGCTGAGTGCGCCGGCGATCGACCTCGCGCGCACCGTCGCCTGGAAGGACGGCATCGTCGGGCGGCTGAACGGCGGCGTGACGGGCCTGCTGAAGAAGGCCGGCGTCAAGGCCGTGGTCGGCGAGGCTCGCTTCGTCGACGGCAAGACCGTGGACGTCGAGACCGAGACCGGCCTGCAGCGTATTCGCGCCGAGGCGATCGTCATCGCCACCGGCTCGGCACCGGTCGAACTTCCAGACCTGCCCTTCGGCGACAACGTTATCTCCTCGACCGGAGCGCTGGCGCTTAAAACGGTTCCTGAGACGCTGGCCGTGATCGGCGGCGGCTATATCGGCCTCGAACTCGGCACCGCCTTCGCCAAAATCGGTTCGAAGGTCACCGTGCTCGAAGCCATGGACCGTATCTTGCCGCAATATGACGCCGATCTTTCGAAGCCGGTGATGAAGCGCCTCGGCGAACTCGGCATCGATGTTTTCACGCGTACCGCCGCCAAACGCCTCTCGGCCGATGGCCGCGGTCTGCTTGCGGAAGAAAGCGGCCGCCCCTTCGAGGTCGCCGCCGAGAAGATCCTCGTGACCGTCGGCCGCAGACCCGTCACGGAAGGGTGGGGCATCGAGGAGATCGACCTCGATCGCGCCGGGAAATTCATCCGCATCGACGACCAGTGCCGCACCTCGATGCGCGGCATCTATGCGATCGGCGACGTCACCGGCGAACCGATGCTCGCACATCGCGCCATGGCGCAGGGCGAGATGGTTGCCGAGATCGTTGCCGGGCGTAAGCGGAGCTGGGACAAGCATTGCATCCCGGCCGTCTGCTTCACCGACCCGGAGATCGTCAGCGCCGGCCTTGCGCCGGACGAGGCGCGCGCGACCGGCGTCGAAATCAAGATCGGCCAGTTTCCGTTCCAGGCGAACGGCCGCGCCATGACGACGCTTTCCGAAGACGGTTTCGTCCGCGTCGTCGCGCGTGCCGACAATCATCTCGTGCTCGGCATCCACGCGGTCGGCCACGGCGTCTCGGAGCTCTCGGCGACCTTCGCGCTGGCGATCGAAATGGGCGCACGGCTCGAGGACATCGGCGGTACCATCCATGCGCATCCGACCCAGTCGGAAGCCTTCCAGGAGGCAGCCTTCAAGGCGCTGGGGCACGCGCTGCATATTTAAGAGGCGATAAGCGTCCTCGCAGGGAGGGACGGCCGCCCCTCATCCCGCTGCCGCGACCTTCTCCCCGCAAGCGGGGAGAAGGGGCAAGCCGTGTCCACTCATTTCCCATCACCGCCTACTTTTGAAGCTGGGGCGCGGGCCGGAATGTCAATTGCAGCATGGTAGGGCCAACGATCGAGTCGCGACCTCGTCCCCTCTTCCCGCCTGCGGGGAGAGGGCTAGTCCTCGGGTTAAACCCGAGGAGAGGGGGCAAACTCCCCTACTGCAGCAGTTCCAGCCCGACCGCCGTTGCCTCGCCGCCGCCGATGCAGAGCGAGGCGATGCCGCGTTTGACCCCGTTCGCCCGCATTGCATTCAGCAGCGTCACGACGATACGGGCGCCCGAAGCGCCGATCGGGTGGCCGAGCGCGCAGGCGCCGCCATGGATGTTGACGATCTCGTCGGAGAGACCGAGATCACGGATCGCCGCCATGGCGACGATCGCAAAGGCTTCGTTGATCTCGTAGAGACCGACGCTGCCCCTCTCCCAATTGAGCTTGTCGATGAGCTTCTCGATGGCGCCAATCGGCGCTGTGGTAAACCAGGCAGGCTCCTGGGCATGGCCGGCATGTCCGGCAACAATCGCGAGCGGTGTGAGTCCTCTCCGTTCCGCTTCGCTCGCGCGCATCAGGATCAGGGCGGCGGCGCCGTCGGAGATGGAGGAGGAATTGGCAGCCGTGACGCTGCCGCCGTCGCGGAAGGCAGGTTTCAGCTTCGGTATCTTTGCCGGATCAGCCTTCATCGGCTGCTCGTCGCGGTCGAGATTGGCGTTCCCGCGTTTGCCGCCATCGACGACCGCCACAAGTTCGCCGGCAAAGGACTTGTCCTCTGCCGCCTTCAGCGCCCTTTCGAGAGAACGCAGCGCGAAGGCGTCCTGATCGGCCCGCGAGAATTGGTAATGCTGGGCCGTATCCTCGGCATAGGTGCCCATCAACCGACCGGAATAGGCGTCCTCCAGCCCGTCGAGGAACATGTGATCCTTGACCTCACCGTGGCCGAGCCGGAAACCGCCGCGGGCCTTGGGCAGCAGATAGGGGGCGTTGGTCATCGACTCCATGCCGCCGGCGGCGATCACCGACGCGCTGCCGGAGAGAAGCGCATCATGTCCGAGCATCAGCGCCTTCATGCCCGAGCCGCAGACCTTGGAAACCGTGGTCGAGGGCGTTTCCTTTCCGAGGCCGGCGCCAAGCGCGGCCTGTCGAGCGGGATTCTGGCCGATGCCGGCCGGCAAGACATTGCCCATCAGGACTTCGTCGACCGCATCGATACTGGCGCGCTCAAGCGCCGCCTTCAGCGCGACGGCGCCGAGCTCCGGTGCTGTCAGGTCCTTCAGTCCTCCCTGAAAGGCACCCATCGGCGTGCGCGCCGCCGAAACGATGACGACCGGATCGCGATTGCTCATTGTAGTCCTCCTCACAGGAACCGTGCGGTCCTCAGCCCTCATCCCGCTGCCGCGACCGTCTCCCCGCTCGCGGGGAGACGGAATGCGCCGCCCGTGCCTGACCTCCCAGGCGTGGGCTTGACGGATGAGAAGCGTGGCGCCCCCTCGTCCCCTCTCCCTGCGTGCGGGAAGAGGGCTAGGGTGAGGGGCCGATCGCCTGCACTTCATTCAATCCGAGAACGACTATAGCCGCAGGATGCGGCGAGGCAATGGTGCCTCAGCCCATCCGTTCGGAGGCATAGCTTCCCGGGCTCGGCGGGAAGACGACGACGCGGTTGCCGTTGATGAAGCAGCGGTGGTGGATATGGGCGTGGACGGCGCGGGCGAGCACCTGGCTTTCGACGTCGCGGCCGATCGAGACATAGTCCTCGGCGCTTTGCGCATGGGTGATGCGGGCAATGTCCTGCTCGATGATCGGACCCTCATCGAGGTCGGCGGTGACGTAATGCGCCGTCGCGCCGATCAGTTTCACGCCGCGCTCATAGGCCTGCTTGTAGGGGTTCGCGCCCTTGAAGCTGGGCAGGAACGAGTGGTGGATGTTGATGATCTTGCCCGACATCTTCTTGCAGAGCGCATCGGACAAGACCTGCATGTAGCGGGCGAGCACGATCAGTTCGGCGCCGGTCTGCTCGACGAGTTCCATCAGCTGGGCTTCCGCCTTCGGCTTGTTCTCCTTCGTCACCTTGATGCAGTGGAACGGGATGTCGTGATTGACGACCACCTTCTGGTAGTCGAAGTGGTTGGAGACGACGCCGACGATGTCGATCGGCAGCGCGCCGATCTTCCAGCGGTAGAGCAGGTCGTTCAGGCAATGGCCGAAACGCGACACCATCAAAAGCACCTTCATCCGCTCTTCGGAATCGCGGATTTCCATCGTCATCTCGAAACGCTTGATAACCGGTGCAAAGCCTTCGCGCAGTTCCTCCAGCTTCGCCCCGTCCTGGCTGATGAAGCTGAGCCGCATGAAGAAGAGCCCCGTCTCGAGATCGTCGAACTGCGAGCTGTCGCTGATGTAACAGCCCTTTTCGGCAAGATAACCGGTGACGGCGGCGACGATGCCGCGAGTGGATTTGCAGGTGACGGTCAGCACGTAGCTTTTCATCGATGGATCTCTCTCTAGAGGTGTTTCCGGCCCCCTTTTGCGGGCAGTCACGCGAAAACTAGCGTGACGATTTCAGGCCCGCCGATCCATTCGCGACATCGGCTGGACGGAACAGGCCACGGCGAACCGTTCAGAATGGCGAATTTTGAGAGGCTCGGTCTTAACGGCTTGCGCGGTCAGGATGTGCGCGTGCGAAGGCGTCGATCTCGGCGCAACGCGCGTCGATCGCGACGATCCTTGGGCAAGCGGAGAGATCGACGCCCCAGCGCCGCGCGTTGTAGACCTGCGGCACAAGGCAGAAGTCCGCCATGGTCGGCCGGTCGCCGTGGCAGAACGCTCCGATGGACGGGTGATCGAGCATGCGCTCGAAGGCAGCAAGGCCTTCGCCGATGAACTTGAGCATCCAGGCGCGCCGTGCCGCTTCGCCGTCCTCGGCAGAGGCCATGACATAACCAATCACCCCGAGATTGCAGATGGGATGGATATCCATGGCGATGGCATGGGACAGCGCCCGCACCCGCTGCCGGCCGATCGCGTCGGCGGGCAGAAAGCCGCTGCCTTCCCTCGTCTCCGCCAGATACTCGATGATCGCCAGCGATTGGGTAAAACGTTCGCCATCGATATCGAGTACCGGCACCAGGCCTTGCGGATTGCGTGCCAGATGATCCGGCCCACGATGGGCCTTGGCGATGAGATCGACCGGAATGGAGGCGTAGGTCTCGCCGAGCTGATTGAGCGCGATCCGCACGCGATAGCTCGCCGACGAGCGCCAATAGTCGTAAAGAACCGTTTCGTTCACCCCGTTTGCCTCCGATCCGATCGGTTTCCCACTCCGTCAGGCGCGGACGGATTTTTCGACCGTCTGTTCGATGGCGCCGAAGATCGAATGGCCGGCGGCATCCTTCATCTCGATCCGGACCACGTCGCCGAATTTGAGGAACTGCGTTTTCGGAGCACCGCTGTCGATCGTCTCGATCATGCGCACCTCGGCGATGCAGGAGTAGCCGGCTCCCCCTGCCGCGACCGGCTTGCCCGGCCCGCCATCGAGCTTGTTGGAAACGGTGCCGGAACCGATGATCGTGCCGGCCGAAAGCGGCCGGGTACGGGCCGCATGCGCAATCAGTTGCGGAAAGTCGAAAGTCATGTCGACGCCGGCATTGGCGCGGCCGAACGGCTTGCCATTGAGGTCGACATTGAGCGGCAGGTGCAATTTGCCGCCGTCCCAGGCATCGCCCAGTTCGTCGGGAGTTACGGCGACCGGCGAGAAGGCGGACGACGGTTTCGACTGGTAGAAGCCGAAGCCCTTGGCGAGTTCGGCGGGGATGAGGCCGCGCAGCGAGACGTCGTTGACCAGCATGACAAGGCGAACCGCCCGCCGGGATTCCTCGAGGCTCGCTCCCATCGGCACGTCATCGATGATGACGGCGACTTCGCCCTCCATGTCGATGCCCCACGCCTCCTCGGCCATGATGATCGGATCGCGCGGCCCGAGAAAGCTGTCGGAGCCGCCCTGATAGATCAGCGGATCGGTCCAGAAACTTGCCGGCATCTCGGCGTTGCGCGCCTTCCTGACAAGCTCGACATGATTGACATAGGCCGAACCGTCGGCCCATTGATACGCCCGCGGCAAAGGCGAGGCCGCATCGTGCTCGTGAAAGCGCATCGTCGGCTGGGATCCAGTCTCCATGCCTTCCGCGACACGCGCAAGCCGTGGGCCTGTATGCGCCCAATCGTCAAGCGCCGCCTGCAGCGTACGGGCGATATGGCCCACCTCGGAGCAACGGGTCAGGTCTTTCGAGACCACGACGAGCCTTCCGTCGCGGGTGGAGTCTTTCAGCGTCGCAAGTTTCATGGAGTGGTGTTTCCCGATGTGTTCTGTTGATCCGCGCCGGGCGGCGCGGATGGAGGCTCACTACAGCGTCCTTTGCGCGTCTTAAAAGACGCGCGGCGCTGTAGGCAGCATGTCACGGTTCCTCACCGGATGTCACTTGATTCCGGGCGTGCCGTCGAATTTCCGTTCGAGCCCCGACCAGCAGTCGATGTAGTCGTCCTGCAGGGTCTCGAGCTCCGCGGCGAACTTCGTCAATTGCTGCGGGAATCGGGTCTCGAACATGAAGGCCATGGTGTTGTCGAGCTTCACCGGCTTCAGCTCCCCGTTCGATGCCTTCTCGAAACCGGTGAAGTCCGGCCCGTGTGGCAGCATCATGTTGTGCAGGCTCATGCCGCCCGGCACGAAGCCCTCCTCCTTGGCGTCGTAGCGCCCATAGATCAGCCCCATGAACTCGCTCATGATGTTGCGGTGGTACCAGGGCGGACGGAAGGTGTGTTCGGCGACCAGCCAGCGCGGCGGGAAGATGACGAAATCGACATTGGCCGTGCCCTCCTCGCCCGAAGGGGCCGTCAGTACGGTGAAGATGGACGGATCCGGGTGGTCGAAGAGGATCGCGCCGACCGGAGAGAAGGTTTTCAGGTCGTATTTATAGGGCGCGTAGTTGCCGTGCCAGGCAACGACATCGAGCGGCGAATGGCCGATTTCGGTGACATGGAAGGAGCCGCACCATTTCACATGGACGCGGCAAGGCATTTCCTTGTCTTCGTAGGCAGCGACCGGCGTCTTGAAATCACGTGGATTGGCGAGGCAATTGGCACCGATCGGCCCGCGATCCGGCAGCGTGAACTTCGCGCCGTAGTTTTCGCAAATGTAGCCTCGCCAGAGCTTTTCCTCGCTGAGCCGGGTGACCTTGAACATCGTCCCGCGCGGTACGACGCAGATTTCCGACGGTTCGACGTCCATCTTGCCGAGTTCGGTGAAGACGCGGATGGCGCCGGTTTCCGGCACGATCAGCAACTCGCCGTCGGCATTGAAGAAATAGTCGTTGACCATGTCGGCATTGAAGACATAGGTGTGGGCCGCCATCCCCGCCTGCGTCAGGACATCGCCGGCGGTCGTCATGGTACGGATACCTTCGAGAAAATTCAGCTTTCCCGAAGGCGTCGGCAACGGGCTCCAGCGCAGTTGACCGAGCGCCAGTGAATGCTCGGCAACGTGCGGCGCGGTCTTCCAATGCGGATAGTCGATCTTCTTGAAACGTCCGGTGTGCTTGACGCTCGGGCGAATGCGGTAGAGCCAGGAGCGCTCATTGGTGCCTCGCGGCGCGGTGAACGGAGAACCGGAAAGCTGCTCCGCGTATAGTCCATATTCGCATTTCTGCGGGCTGTTCTGGCCTTGCGGCAGGGCGCCCGGCAGACTCTCGGTCTCGAAGTCGTTGCCAAATCCGGGCATGTAGGAGAGCGCCCGTTCCGCGACCGTGCCGGCTTCGCCTTGCTTTTCCGCCTTTTCCAACATGGCTTGAACCTCCTCGTTTCCTCGGTATATTGGTTGCAATCGTAACTATTGATTTTGTAACTATCAAGGAAGGAAGCGATGGCGCGGGATGAGTTCGAACTGGAGAGCTTCCTGCCCTACCGGCTCAACCGGGCGGCGGAATTCGTCGCGCTGCGCTTTGCGGCGCAGTACCGGGCGCGCTACCAGCTCACCCGTCCGGAATGGCGAACGCTCGCCGCACTCGGCAGCTCCGGCCGCAGCATGACGGCGACCGAGATCGGCGCGCATTCCAGCATGCACAAGACGAAGGTGAGCCGCGCCGTCTTCAGCCTCGAACAGCGCCGCTGGCTGAAGCGCGAGGAGGACGGTCGCGACCGCCGTTTCGAGCATCTGGCGCTGACGCCCGCGGGTGAGCAGGCCTACAAGGAACTGACCGAGCTCGCCAGCCGCTATCAGGCCGAGCTGCTTTCGATGCTCGGAACGGAGGACATGAAGGCACTTTCCACGGGCTTGCGCGGCGTCGAACGTGCGATGAAGAAATCGGCCACGCCAGAAGGCGGCTAACCCTTCACCCGCTCCGGTATCGGCAGCCCTTCAAAACTCTTCAGCGTTTCGAGCACGATCGACGTCTTCACGTGCTGGACGCTGTCGTGCGGCAGCAGCACGTCGTTGACGAAACGTGAAAGCCCTGCGAGATCCGGTGTCACGACACGTAGGTGATAGTCCATCTCCCCTGTCAACGCGTAGGCCTCCAGCACTTCCGGCAAACCGGACACGAGCTTTCCGAAACGCTTGGCGTTGTCGCGATTGTGCGTGGCGAGCGTCACCGAGATCACCACCATCAGATCGAGCCCCAGCTTCTGCCGGTCGATCTGCGCCTGATAACCGGTGATATAGCCCTCCGTCTCCAATCGTGACCGCCGCCGCGAACATTGGGATGGGGAAAGCGCGATGCGCTCGGACAATTCGTTGTTGGTCAGATGGCCATCGCGCTGCAGTTCGCCGAGGATCTTGAGATCGAATCCGTCAAGCTGCTCCATTCATGCGTCCTCGCCTGCCCTGCCGCACAATTCATGCGTTGACTCACCAAAAACACGCAAGAATACAAGCATCATGCATCGGATCTGCGCCATACTCCAGCAAAGTTTGGAAGAATGAAGAGGAGGTTTCCGATGGGCCCGTTTCCGCACGACGCACCACCCCCAAAGATCAGCGCGGAGAATCCCGCCGGGACGGACGGCTTCGAATTCGTCGAATTCGCGCATCCCGAGCCGGAGAAGCTGAAGGAGCTCTTCGCGCGCATGGGATATGCGGCCGTCGCCAAGCACCGGACGAAGGACATCACTGTCTGGCGGCAGGGTGACATCAACTACATCGTCAACGCCGAGCCGGGCTCCCATGCCATGCGCTTCGTCGACAAGCACGGTCCTTGCGCCCCGTCGATGGCTTGGCGCGTCGTCGATGCGAAGCATGCGTTCGAACACGCCGTTTCCAACGGTGCCGAGCCTTACACCGGCAACGACAAGTGCCTTGATGTTCCGGCAATCGTCGGTATTGGCGGCTCGCTCCTCTACTTCGTCGAAACATATGGCGACAAGGGCTCGGCCTATGACGCCGAGTTTGAATGGCTGGGCGAGCGCGATCCGAAGCCCACCGGCGTCGGTTTCTACTATCTCGACCACCTGACCCATAACGTCTATCGCGGCAATATGGACAAGTGGTGGGCGTTCTATCGTGAACTGTTCAACTTCAAGCAGATCCACTTCTTCGACATAGACGGCCGCATCACCGGCCTCGTCAGCCGCGCAATCACCTCGCCTTGCGGCAAGATCCGCATCCCCTTGAACGAATCCAAGGACGATACCAGTCAGATCGAGGAATATCTGAAGAAGTACAAGGGCGAAGGTATCCAGCACATCGCGGTCGGAACCGAAGCGATCTACGACGCAACCGACAAGCTTGCGGAAAATGGTCTCAAGTTCATGCCCGGCCCGCCGGAGACCTACTACGAAATGTCACGCGAGCGTGTCCACGGCCATGACGAGCCGATCGACCGGATGAAGAAGCACGGCATCCTGATCGATGGCGAAGGCGTGGTGAATGGCGGCATGACGAAGATCCTGCTGCAGATCTTCTCGAGAACCGTTATCGGACCGATCTTCTTCGAATTCATCCAGCGCAAGGGGGATGAGGGCTTCGGTGAGGGTAATTTCCGCGCCCTATTCGAATCGATCGAGGCCGATCAGATCCGCCGCGGCGCACTTGGACCGCAGGCCGCCGAATAGGTTTCAGTGCCGAGAATGCAGAAAGGCCCCTCGCCGGCAGCGAGGGGCCTTTCGTTTGATGACGCCTCGGATGCTCGTCAGTTCCAGCGGGAACCAAGCCGCACTTCCGACATACCGCGGTCCGCCTCATGCGTGAAATAGCGGGAGGCGGCCTCCGTCCGGTTACGCACGTTCATCTTCTTGTAGATGTTGCGCACATGGACCTTGACGGTGTTTTCCGACAGGCCGAGACGATCGGCAATGATCTTGTTCTGTGTCCCCATGCAGATCAGATCGAGAATCTGCACCTCGCGCGCTGTCAGCACGCCCATGCCTGCATCGCGTTTCGGCTCCGGGGCAACAAAGGCTTCGACGACCGCTTCCCGCCGGACGCGAAGAGCTTCGCCGGCGAGCCTTACCGGAGCAAGGCGCCTAAGCAGCGCCGCCGGAAAATGTTCGCCGCCCTTCATCAGAAGATCGATGACGGTCAGGCAGACGTCCAGATGCAGATTGAGAGGCAGCACGCCGTGAATCAGTCCTTCATCGACAAAGCCAGCGATCGATGAATCGAGCGCCTCCGCATCCTCCACCACAAGCCCGATCGCGGCCTTCGGGTGGAATTCATGGATCATCCTGAGAACGGACGGAAAGGTCGCCACCGGTAAGCGATAAAGCATGACCAGCCTGACGTCGACGAGGTTGCCGTCAAGCAGGCTTTCCGGATCGGACAGACTGACTACATCCTGGCCCTGAAACCGCCCCCCGACCGCCTGCATCAGGCATTCAGCGAACAGGTCCACCTTGGCGAGCATTACGATCTTACTTTTCGTAGGTAATACTTTGTTGTTGTCTTCAAAATCGCTCAGGTCCGAGCTCGTACGGTACATTTATCCCCTCCTTGGGAAATTCCCATTTATTTTAATGGGTGTTCCAACCCCACTTGGAGCAGCCCGCGTTTGAAAAATTTCTTCAAATACTGCGCAATAATAACGAATAAAAAATTCGCTATAGCTAATGTATCGTAAAGATGGGGGAGGCGAAACCACCCAAAAGGGTTAGATGCTCGTCGGGTTCGCGTCTAAATCGTTCGAAAACGAACCAATTTTGGGCTAGTCGGCTTCGAAAGGGCGCTGAGCCAGGCACCCCTGGTTTTCGAGGGGGAATTCCAGGCGATCGCTGCCACTGGAAAAATGGTGGTGCGGTGGATGCCAGCCTTCGCTCGGACCGCGATGCGCGGCGCATGGGCGAGCCACGGGCATAGCTACAACGGATTATGCGCTACCCCCATCGAAGGTGGTAGATGCAGCATAAGACAACCAAAATTGGCATGCCACGGTTTTGCCGCGTGTACGCGACAGCGTCGTGCGAGCCAGCCTAACAATTTGAATTAGCCTATGAATTCCTATTGCTCGCCGATAGCCCGTATGACTGCAGGCCCCACCGCAAATAGAACCCCTCTCAAACGCAGTGTGCCAGATTCACAAGTATTAACATTACGTTAACCGCACTGATCGGCAAGGTGAAAGATTCAAAAAAGCCATTGAATACAAGAGACTAACCACAATTGATGTCTTTTACTCCTCCGCATTCGGGCTCACACTACCATCGTCGCGCTGGAGTTTGCACGACCCACGGACTGCTCTTGTATCATGCGTCGCAGCCGCGGAGTACATATATCGAGCTGCTACTCGACATATGATGTAACCAGTATTTGTAGTACGTAGCAATTTATGTCGAAGTACATACAAGCAATTATACTATGAATACAAAGGGAATATATCGGAACCCAACAGGCGAATTATCTTTTATAACGATTCGTCTGAACTTCAAAAGAGAGCCAGCTCCGCAAGAATCCTATAAAAGATGAAAGGGTTTCGGCGCTGGCTCCCTCTGCGAAGGGAGTTGTAGATGACCGATACCCCGTTAAAGGATTTTCGGGCCGACGACAGTATCAACACCGATGACGACTTGAAAGTTGGCGCGCTTGCCGACGGGCTTGCGAATGGCAGCGTCAATGTCCCGAAAGTCGACTTCGACGCGCCGAGCCATCGCAGCATTGCCGACGGCAACACCACCAGCAAGTTCGACGCAAAGGAAACCGTTGACCACCGCGACACCCATCCCTCCGTCAGTGAACCTCCTGCACTGGACGACACCAGCGGTTTCGGCAATGTCGGCATCGGGGCTGATGTCACGTTCGATCTCGGCGACGACCTTTCTTTCAGCTTGAACCTCGATCGCATCCTCGAGCATTCGCTGAGTGCCGTCGGCAGCGACGCCGGTTTCACCATCGTGCAGGCAAACACCCTCGCTGATCAGGACCATGCCTATAGCGTCAAGATGAGCAACGCCAATGCCGACAACGCTCCGCATGCGGATGGCGGGCATGCGGAAAGCGGCGACGGCATGCACTTCGGCACGAGCTCCGACTGGGATCTCAAGGCCGGCCACGAGCTTGATGCCGGTGCCAAGGCCGATGCGTCCGCGACCCTTGCAAACGGGGATTTCCATCAAGAGATCGTTCAGGGCGCGAACCTCCTTAGCAACGCCGTCGACGCCAATGTCGTCGGCGGCGACTTGCACGTGACGTCTATTGGGCAGGACAGCGACGGTTGATTGATCCTTGGAGACGAAGGCATGTGTGCTGGCTGGCCGCACCGGTGCACAGATGGATGGTTGATTTGGGGTCGGTTCAACGCGCCTTGGCAATCGCCGGTCGGCCCGCCGAGGTCTCCCTTTGCTGCCGGAGGGAAGGATCGGGGTAATGCACGCGGAGAAGGTCAACGAAATCGTCGCGCATTTCCTTGGGCTGTTCGGGACGGCGACCGATGAGGCACGCATAAGGCATCAATATCTGCAGGGAAGCGAAATCTGGAAGCCCGCACCCGAGGACACCGGCGGCGACACGCCGTTACCCCAGTTCAAGTGCTCTTTCGAACTGAAAGACTACGATCCGGACATTTCCTATCAACCATCCGGCTACCGGCTCGACGGCTTCGATTTCGTCGGGCGCACGCAATTCGCCGACGACCACGCCCCGGATCCGGTCTCGCTGGACGGCTTGGTCGTCCAGCCAACACTTTTCGACACCGTGGCCGGTCCGTCCGACATCGTACCGGACCACGCGGCAATGCATCATGCGGGACCACAACATGCGCCGATCGTCGAGGAGAGCCCGGATCCGGGCAGCGGCCAAATCCTGCAGGTCAATCTCATTCACGATGACGACGTCCTCAACATGAGCGGTTCACCGATGGACGCCGGTGACACGAGCTACGTCACCGAAAAGCTCGCGGAATACGTCGCGGAAGCAACGAGTGCCTCACCGCTCGCGCAATTGAGCCAGATCGACAGTGTCGATGCGCTTTCGGCACTTGCCGCGAATCTCAAGGCCCTCGCTGCGACGGTGCGTGCCGAAGAGCCGCAGACGCCGAACGATCCCGCTACGCCCGTGGACCATATGCCGGTCCCGTCGCTTGGAACGGTCGCGCCGGTCGATCTGCCGGAAGACGACGGCGGTACAACGGTTCTCGCAGCGGACGACATCGAAGGCGTCCATGTGAACGGCACGCCTGTCGAGGTTCTTCCCGAACTCGCCGACTTCCTGCCCGTTGGTCACTCCACCGCACTCCCATCCGCCGGCGCAAACGATGTCGACGAGGCGGTTCAGCCGGACAGCAACAGTGGCGGCACGCTGGACGTCGAGGCGGGAGCCAACACGGTCGGCAGCTTCGCAAGCATCGTCAGTGGCAGCGCAGCGGCATCGGTCACGGTCGTGATGGGCGATTACCACCAGATCGACGTCATCTCGCAATCCTACGTCTACGCCGATAACGGCAAGGTGAATGGCTCCTTCGCCGAGAGCGCTCACGAAGCCGTCTCGCAAACCATCGCCATGAACATCGCAAATTTCGAGCATCACGATTTCGAGGCGCCGGCACGCGAGACAGCAGACACCGCAGACCAATTGTCGGCCTTCCCGACGAGCTGGCGCGTCGACGTCGTCGAGGGCGATCTGTCGATCGTTCACTGGATCGAACAGTATAATTTCGTCAGCGACAACGATACCGTCGCGATCACGACCAGCGGCGTGGAAACGACCGTGCTCACGGGGGGAAACGCTGCGGTCAATTTCGCCTCGTTCCTCGATTTCGGCACTCAGCACGACCTTGTGATCGTAGGCGGCCATATCCTGGACATGAACATCATCAGCCAGGTCTCGGTCCTCTACGACAATGATCAGATCCAGGGCATCTCCGCCGGCAACGGCATCATCCTCGATGAAAGCGGCAATCTCGTCTGGAACAGCGCATCGATCGAAAACATCGGCGACAACGAGCGCTTCGAGGGCGTGCCGGACTATATGCACCAGGCCGTCGACAATATTCGCGAGGGCACGAACGACCTGCCGGAAGCACTGGCGCACGATCAGGACTTCGCGGGCTACACGGGCCTGCGTGTCCTCTACATCACCGGCAATCTCTATGACGTCAACGTCATCAAACAGGTCAGCATTCTCGGTGACGCCGACGCAGTCACCTACACCGCCGTCAAAGCTCCGGAAGGGACCGATACCGAAGTGACCGTGCACGTCGGCGACAATGCGGTGGTCAATGTCGCCCAGATCATCGACTACGACAGCTTTGGCCACACGACCTATGTCGGCGGCGAGCTCTATTCCGATACCATCCTTATCCAGTCCGGGATTGTCGACATCGGCCGGGATGGCGACACGTTGAACTTCCAGCCGGACGGGCTCGTAAACGAGGTGATTGCATTCGTCGGCGAAGACGATCCGGCACCGGGCCTCGGCGAGCACGCCGGCGATACCGCCAACGAGACGTCGTGGTGCGACAATCAGTGGAACGACGTCATGCACACGGTGCTGACATAACGGCGATCGCGAGGGAGTGCCATGAACCACCTTTCCAAACGGTATGTCGGTGAAGGCAAACCGTTGTCGCACTCCGCACCGGAGCTGAAACTACCTGGCACGCCCAAAGTTTCCGTCGATCCCATCAACAATGTCTGTGAGGAACCGAAAGAGTCCGATGAGGACGCAGAAGGCCCATCGCCGCCTCGGGAGCAGCCGGGCAGCGAAAAGAAAAAGACACGCGGCAGCGAAGGCGGCAAGAACGATGCGCTCAAGAGCCTGCCCAGTCGGCCGTTATCGCCGACGATCAACAACGAACCCGGCCCTTTCAGCGAGGGTGAGCGCCGTCCGACCGCGCGTGACACCGGCGGGAAGTCCGCAGCCGACAATGGCGGAGAGGGAAAGGACACGTTTCACAGGCGCACGGGGCCGGTAAACTTCGCTGCAAGCCTGCAAGACTGCCTGGCTGCCGTCCGGCACAACATGCTGATCGTTGTCGTCTTCACTGTCGCGATCAACATTCTCGTCCTCGCCATCCCGATCTACCTGTTCCAGATTTCCGACCGGGTGCTGACAAGCCGGTCGCAAGATACGTTGCTCATGCTGACGATCGCCGTCCTCGGCGCCATCGCTCTGCAGGTCATTCTTGACGCCATTCGCCGCTTCATTCTGATGCGGACCGCAGTCGAGATCGAAGTCCAACTCGGCGCACCGATCCTTAGCGCCGCGGCGCGGGCATCTCTGCACGGCAACGGACGAGACTACCAGGTGCTGAGCGACCTGCAGCAGCTTCGCGCCTTTATCACCTCCGGTACGCTGATCTCGTTCCTTGACGCACCTCTGACCCCGCTCTTCGTCGTCGTCGTCTATCTGATCCAGCCACAGCTCGGGCTGATTGTCGTCTCGTGCTGCATCGTTCTTTTCATCATTGCCTATCTCAACCAGAAAGCGACGACGCGCTCGTTCAGCGAGGCCAACAGCTACCTCGGCCGCGCGAATTTTCATCTCGATTCGATGTCGCGAAATTCGCAGATCATCAATGCGCTGGCGATGATTCCGGAGGCGGTGAAGATGTGGGGGCACGAGACGGCCGGCTCGCTCAAGGCGCAGGTCTATGCCCAAGACCGCAACATCATGTTCGCCGGCGCCTCGAAGGCGGTGCGCATGTTCACCCAGGTGGCGCTCCTCGGCTGGGGCGCGCATTTGGCGATGATGGGACAACTGACGGGCGGCATGGTCATCGCCGCTTCCATCATCGCGGGCCGTGCGCTCGCTCCGGTCGAAGGCGCGATCGAGGGCTGGAACCAGCTCAATCACTCGCGCACGGCCTATGGCCGGATCAGGCAACTTCTCCTGGGTTCGCCGCTGAATTTCCCCCGGCTGCGCTTGCCTAACCCGGAGGGCCGGCTCGATGTCGAACGCATCCTCTTCGTGCCGCCGCCACAGAAGCGCGTGATCCTCAACGGCATATCGTTCTCGCTCGCCAAGGGAGAAGCGCTTGCCATCATCGGCAACTCGGGCTCCGGCAAGACGACGCTCGGCAAGATGCTGGTCGGATCGATTCTGCCCACATCCGGCAGCGTCCGGCTCGATCTCATGGACTTGAGAAACTGGGATCAGCGTCAGTTCGGCGAAAGCATCGGCTATCTGCCGCAGGACGTGCAGCTCTTTCCCGGCACGATCAAAGCGAACATCTGCCGCATGCGCGACGATGTCGACGATGCCATGATCTACGACGCGGCCGTGCTCGCGGACGTGCATGACCTGATCGCCACGTTCCCACAGGGCTACGAGACAGTGGTCGCTGCAGACGGCGCTCCCCTTTCAGGCGGACAAAAGCAGCGGATTGCCCTCGCGCGAGCCTTCTTCGGCAATCCCAAATTCGTCGTCCTCGACGAGCCGAACTCGAACCTCGACAGCAATGGCGAGGCCGCTCTCGCCCGTGCGATTCTTCATGCGAAGAACCAGGGCATCACGACCGTGACCATCACCCAGCGCCCGGCCCTTTTGCAATGCGTCGACAAGATCATGGTCCTCAATGAAGGGACCGTCGCGATGTTCGGCGCGCGAAACGAAGTTCTCGCCGCGCTTGGCGGGGCGCCGAACCATGACGGAGCACAGCCTCGTATTCGCGGAGGTCGCCAATGAGCCCGAGCAGGAAAAGCTCCGATCCGCACAATGCCGCGGAATGGTATTCCGAGGTCCCCCGCTCGATCAGGCTCCACAGCTTCGCCGGCCTAGCCCTGATCGCGGCGTCCTTCGGCGGCTTCGGCTATTGGGCCTTCGCCGCACCACTGGCAGCGGCGATCATCGCCCAGGGAAGTTTCGTCGCCAACGGCAACAACAAGATCATCCAGCACCTCGAAGGCGGCATCATCGAGCAGTTGCTGGTCGACGAAGGAGACAAGGTCAGAGCCGGAGATATACTGGTGAAGCTCGACCAGACCCCGGCGCGCGCCAATGCGCGCATGCTCAACCTCAAACGCCTTCGCCTGGAAGCGGTGGTCGCGCGACTTCGGGCGGAAGCGATGGGCAGCGACACCTTCAAGGTACCGGAGATCGTCGCCGAGCAGGCGGACGATGCAGATGTACGGGCGATCATCGAAAGCCAGAACGTCATTTTTCAGAGCAAGAAGATCAAGCTGCGGGACCAACTGAACCTCATCGACCAGAACATTCGCTCCCTCGAATTTCGCGCCAAGGGTTACGATCTGCAGCGGGCCTCCTTCAACAAACAGATGGAGATCCTGGCGGAGGAGCGCGAATCCAAGAGCAGGCTGGCCCAAAGCGGCCTGATCAGACGACCTGAGCTCCTGGCGCTCGACCGGGCGATCGCCGACGCGATGGGCGAGATCGGCCGGCTCGAATCGGAAGTGAGGGAAAGCCAGACACAGATCGATCGCTATCGCCAGGAAGCTGTCATTGCCATCAACACCAACAAGCAGACCGCGCTGGACGGCCTGGAAGGGGCCGAGGCCGACCTTGATGCCGTGCGCCAGCAGGCCCGCGAGGCGGCCGAGGTGCTCGACCGTGCCACCATTCGCTCCCCGGTCGACGGCACGGTCGTGCGAAGCTATTTCCATACCGCCGGCGGCGTGATCGCGACCGGCAAACCGATCATGGAAATCCTGCCAGCCAATGTGCCGCTGATCATCGAGGCGCAGGTGCTTCGAACGGCCATCGATCAGCTCAAGGTCGGCGAGGATGCAACGATACGCCTTTCCGCGCTGAACCGCCGCACGACGCCCGTTCTGAAAGGCAAGCTCTTCTATGTCTCGGCCGATTCCATCGAGGAAGTGGCCGGCGGGCAGCAACGCGATGTCTACATCGTCCGCGTGGAGGTGCCTGCCAGCGAGATCAACCGCATCCACGGCTTCCACCCGGTACCCGGGATGCCGGCCGAAGTCCTGATCACCACATCCGAACGAACGTTCTTCGAATATCTGACGAAGCCGATCACCGACAGCATGTCGCGGGCGTTCAAGGAGACCTAAGAGGTAACGTCATGGCGGCGGCCCAGGAAGTGCTTTTGCTGGTTGGTCGCCTGAACTACGTCTGGACCAACACCGAAAGCCTGCTGATTTACATCATCGCGCACCTGCTGAAGGTCGACAAGGAATCGGCCATCATCGTCTTCCTGACGCTGAACACCACACGCGCGCGCATCGACCTCACGGAGCGCCTGGCAAAGCTGCCGGCGACCCCACCCGAAACGCGCGACCAGGTCCTGTCGATCACCGAGCGCCTGAAACAGCAGTCGAAAATGCGCAACAAGTACAGCCACTGTATCTACTCCTTCGATGAGCAGGGAGAGATATCGAGCACGCAGCTGATGCGCCTGGTCGAGGACGACAAGGAGGTTCGCTACGGCAAGGTGGAGCAACTCGACGCGCGCGAACTGGCGCGTCTCGAAAACGCGATCCGCGAGATCACCGACATCAGCAAGGCGCTCTGGTCGTTCATCCGCTCACGCCCCAATTTCGACGAGCGGCTGATCTGAGGCCGGCCCTATCGCGACAGGCGCATATGCCGATTGACGTCCTTGTAGAGCAGATAGCGGAAATTGCCCGGACCACCGGCGTAGCAAGCCTGCGGGCAGAAGGCGCGCAGCCACATGAAATCGCCCGCCTCGACCTCGACCCAATCCTGGTTCAGCCGATAGACGGCCTTGCCTTCGAGAACATAGAGCCCGTGCTCCATGACATGGGTCTCCGCGAACGGAATGACCGCACCGGGTTCGAAGGTCACGATGGTCACATGCATATCGTGGCGCATATCCGCCGGATCGACGAACCGCGTCGTCGCCCATTTGCCGTCGGTGCCGGGCATGGGTGCGGGCGTGATGTCGGCCTCGTTGGTGAAGAATGCCTCCGGCGCATCGAGCCCTGCGACAGCCTCGTAGGCCTTGCGAATCCAGTGGAATCGCGCTGGTACACTCCCATGGTTGCGCAGCCGCCAGGCGCTCGCCGGGGGGATGAAAGCGAAACCGCCCGGGCGAAGCACGTGCGGCCGACCGTCGAGTTCGACGGTAACCTCGCCCTCCATGACGAAAAGGGCGCCTTCGGCCGCGGGATCGAGTTCAGGGCGATCGCTGCCGCCGCCCGGTGCGACCTCCATGATATATTGCGAGAATGTTTCGGCGAATCCGGAAAGCGGGCGCGATAGAACCCAGAGGCGCGTGTTTTCCCAGAAGGGAAGATAGCTTGTGACGATGTCCATCATCACGCCCTTCGGGATCACCGCATAGGCTTCCGTGAAAACCGCGCGCCCGGTCAGCAGTTCCGTCTGCGTGGGCGCGCCACCCTTCGGCGCGAAGTACGTCCGTTCAACCAATTCCTGTCCTCCACGACATTCAATTTCGGCGCTGACTGCATGTTTCCTGCAACGCTGTAGGGTTCACCGTTACATCTTCCATTGGAAAAATGCGATCTTGATCAGTGTCGTATCCTCAAAGGAGCCGATGAATAGCCCCCCTGTCGCGAAATCACTTTCTTCAAGGCCTGCGGAATGGCCATCTTGCGCATGGTCTGCCAACAGTGCAGGCCCGGCGGATGCGTGCTCATGCGCGGCCGCCATATCGAACACCTGGATACCAGCGAATTTCCGGACTTTCGCCGCACGCGAGTGAGAGATCGCTTTCGGGCGAGTGCAGGGCTTTGGCCCGAAAGAGGCTCGCAGATCGAGCCGGTTCATCACCCTTTGCGCGCCGATGCGGCCCCGCTCACGGTTGTCGGACATGGACGCGCAAGACGCAGCGCCGATGGTCGCGCTATTTTGCGCGGATACGCCTGATGATTGCGGCATGAGAGCAGACACATGCAGCGAGGACGAGGACAAAAAGCGCGGTCCCAAGCGGCGAATGGGCGAGCGGCAGGAGGGCCCAGTCGCCGCGCAGCATCTGCGGCAGCGAGAGCCCCGAAAGACCAGCCTGGGCGATTGCCGCTCGCATCATGGCAAGCGCGGTCGCGATCAGCGCGACATGCGCGTGGACGAAACCTATGCGCGGATATCGGTCTGGGCGGATCGCCAGAAGGATGCCGAAAAGTGCTGCAAGTAGCAGAATTGTAGCAGCACCCCAAAGCCCGATGCCTGGGACGGCGAGAAGCATGAAGACCGGTTCGCGCATGACCGGAAGTATCGTCATGTAGAGAAACCAGGCGGACTCGCTCGCGGGATAATTTGCGAGCAGAACCATGCTGCCCAGAAACATAGCCGCCAAGCCATAGGCGCCACAGGGGCCGAGCCTAAGAACCGTGAGAACTAAAGCGCGCATGCGTTGGCATCCCCTTTGACTGGAGCGCGGCCGCTCTGACACTCTTCGTATATAAGATGACGCTTAACTGGGGCTTACCGATCGTCGCTTTCCTGCTCGGACCGGCACGACCGATTACACAGGCAACTCGACCGGAACATTGCTCATCGTGTATGTGTCGGCAAATGCCGACGCGGGCCTCAGATACACGATGTGTCTCTTTAATGCGACTCGTTGTTTCAATTCTTCATTTATTAGCATTTTTTCAGGAAGATTTCCCGTGAGTGCTTGCATGCGCAAGGCTACGCTGCCCAAAAACTGGGGGAATGAATGGCAACTTCTCAGGTCAGATCACGGATCAGATGCCTTACCTTGTTACTTGCGGGCGGGTTTGCGCTGGCCGGCTGTCAATCAGCTGCTTTCGATGACATAGCGGCGTTCGGCGACAGTGCGAAAACCCTCGAAGATGATTCGGCCGTCGCCTTCTACAAGAACGATGAGTTGGTAACGACGGGAAAGCTGCAGTTCCAGGAAAAGAACTACGGCAAGTCCTATGCCATCTACAAACGCGCCGTTGCGGTCTTCCCCAAGGATCCGTCCGCCTGGTTGGGCTTCGCCGCCTCCGCCGACATGATCGGCCGGTTTGATACCTCCGACCGTGCCTACCAGCAACTCTCCGGCATGATCGGCAACACGGCGGTCTACTACAACAATATCGGATATTCGCACCTTCTGCGGGGCGACTTGCCCAAGGCCCGGCGCTACTTCCTGAAGGCGTACGAACTCGATCCGACAAACGAGACCACGGCCCGAAACCTGGAACTCATGAAAAACAGCGTGAGGTTCGCGCAGCGATAGGGCCGAGAAAAGACAAGCCGTTTTGAAGCGTCCGGATCGGGACCATAGCCTATGAAGGGAAGCTCCGCTCCGACTGATCCATCTTCACGCGACTCTCGCAGAAGCCACCCCCTCGCGAAAATCTACAGCGCCGCGCGTCTGATCAGATGCGCAAAGGACGCATGCAGTAAGAACTACCGCACCTTCCGCAGAATAAGTTTGCCCTCGGGCGAGACCGATCGCTCGTAATGCGGCAAGTCCGCAACGGATACGCCGTCGGCATCGGCCAAGGCGAGGCTGTCATCCGCGGCCTCAAGTCCGACGGAGACCGTGGTCCCTGATGGCTCCAGCCGTTGTGTCACGCTCTTTCCGGGCGCGCTCATGATCAGGCTTCCGCCGGAGGCAACCAGACCGGAACGCATGCCGGCATCAAAATCGGCGACTTGTTTGCGTAGGCTTTCCAAACGCTGGCGGACGATTGCCACGTCCTCGCCCTTGGCACTTCTGGCTATGTGCCGGCCCTGCTTGTCGACCAGCTCTTTCAGGCCGTCGATCGAGCGCTTGAGCGCGGCAAGCGTCTCGCGGCTTTCGCGCACATCGGCAGCATTCTTCGCCGTGTAAAGGAGAATGCCGGCATTGATCGGTAGCAGCAACAGCGCAATCGCAATCAGGGAGGCGCCTTTCGAACGGCTCGGCTCTTTCGCCGGCCGCTCGCCGCGTTGCCTCGCGCCGTCAGGTTCGACATCGACATCCGGAATAGTGGTCATTCGCATCACTCCGCCGCAAGCAGGGCCAAGTCCCTGAAGTTCATCGCATCAGTATTTCAGGTATTCCTTAATAACACACGCAACCTACAGCACCGCGCGTCTGATCAGACGCGCAAAGGACGCTGTAGCACTTTGAATTGGTGCATGTTTTTGTCCTTAAATCGACTGCGATTGAAGGAAACATGCACTAGTCCAGCGTGAACACACCCTCCCACGCCCGCTCCAGCATTCCCAGCGAAGCCACCTTCGGCATCGTGTTGAACTCGCAATAGGACCTGATGAAATCCAGCAGGTACTTCGGGTGGTAACAGGACGCCAGCGATGCGCCGCAGTACTTACGCTCATAGAACAGGTGCAAATCACTGGCCTTTATCTCTACCGCGACTTCGCGTGCATAAGTCTCGAAGATCCGGATATATTCGTCCTTCGAGGGGTTATTCACAAATATCTTGTACTTGAGGCGCCGCAGACCCGCCTCGTCGGAGAGATCCTTCGGGGCGATATTGGTCGAGAAAACCACAAGCTCATCGAACGGGACCTTGAACTTCTTGCCCGTATGCAGCGTGAGAAAGTCGTATCCGCGCTCGAGCGGCACGATCCAGCGATTGATCAGCGCCTGCGGCAGCACCTGCTGGCGGCCGAAATCGTCGATGATGAACACGCCTCCCGAGGCCTTCAGGTGCAGCGGGGCCTCGTAGACGTTCGAGCCGTCGCTGAAGGCCAAATCGAGGAGGTCGAGCGTCAGTTCGCCGCCGGTCTTGATCACCGGCCGCCGACATTCGACCCATCGCTGGTCGGCCTTGGGATACGGATTTCCCGACGCCTCGGAAACCGGCCGGTGCACGGCCTCGTCATAGAAGCTGATCACATAGCCGCCGACCTCGACAGCATAGGGCACCCAGATCGTCTGGACAAACAGCCGCGCGGAGCGTTCGGCGATGCTGGTCTTGCCATTGCCCGGCGGTCCGTAAAGCAGGATGGACTGTCCCGAATTCATGGCCGGACCAAGCTTGTCGACGAGCGACGGCGATAGCACCAGCCCCTCGAGGCTTTCGATCAACCGGTCTTGGGTCACCCGCTCATGGTGGATCGACTGCAATCCGAGCTGCCGGCAGAAGGCGTCGAGCGACACCGGCGCCGGTCCGACATATTGCGATTGCCGCAACGCCGCCTGCGCGTATTCGAGACCCTTCGTCGAAAGGGCGTAGCGGATGTCCGATTTGACGTCCTCGCCGGCGAGCCCTCTCGCTTCGAGGAAGGCAAGCTTCACCAGCTCCTTGACGAGCTGATTGACCACCGCTTTCGGCAATTTCATCCGGCCGGCGAGATGCGACGGGGTGACGGTATCCTGCTCGGCTGCGCATTTTGCTGCCAGGCGCAGCATGAAGGACAGTTCGAGGCCGGTTTCCCCCACGCCAGCGGGTGCCAGCGGCATTCGGGGATCGAACGTCAGCGCGAGGTCTTCACGGCCTTGATCGGGCGAATAGTGCATGGAGACCTCGCTGTTTTAACCGCCGGGCTTGAGGCCGGAGAGAAGACTGACGACACGAATGACGATGGGCACGAGCACGATGATGAGGCTCACTGGAAACAGGAAGGCGCCGAGCGGCAGCAGCATCTTGATCGGCAGGGCATTGGCCTTCTCCTCGGCCCGCACCACCCGAAGGTCGCGCATTTCCTTGCTGTAGACGCGCAGCGTCTGGGTCACGCTGGTTCCCAGTTCCTCCGACTGGCGGAAGAGCACGGAAAGCGCACGCGCCTCGTCGATCCGCAAACGCGCCGCTAGGTTGGCCAAGGCCTCGCGCAGCCGGCGTCCGCCGCGCACTTCCAGCATCATGATCGAAAGATGCAGGCCGAAATCCTTGCGCTTATCGACGAATTCCCGGGCGACGCGGTTGGCCGCCGCTTCCAGGCTCATGCCGGCGTCGAGGCAGACGATCAGCATGTCCATGAAATCGGGAAACAGCCGGCGATATTCCCGCTCCTTCGCGTCACCGCGCCGGTCGATATAGATATTGACCAGAACAAAGGTGATGCCGGCCGCAAACATCGCCATCACGAGGATGGCGAACTGTGACAGTTCGGGAAGGAAGCGGCCGAGAGCCCAGACGGTGACGGCCACAATGCCCAGACACACGACGGCGCGGATTACCTGAAACACCGTCACTGCGTTGGCGCTGAAATAGCCGGCACGGATCAGCCGGTTCTGGGTGGAATTCGCGTTGGTGTCGCGTCGGGTGATCTCGAAATAGCGGCGGATCAGACGATTTTCGGCCTCGCCGAGATCGGCGATTGCGGCGTCTCCCAGCTGGAATTCTTCGCTACCCGCCTTCGCGCTCGTTTCCGACAGCCGGACGCCGACCTCGCGCCGCCGGAAGATCAGTTCGGACGCTGCGCCGGAAAAGATCAGCACCGAGAAGAAGACGATGAGGTAGATCCCGTACTCGCTCGACATCGCCGCCTCAGTACTCGAAGTTGACCATCTTGTAGAGAATGACGTTTCCGACCGCCATGATGGCGAGCAGCACGGTGACGACGATCGTCCCGTAGCCGCTATCCCAGACGGGGTCGAAATAGGTCGGCGAGAGCGCCTTGATCAGCGCGTAGAGAAGGAACGGATAAAGCGACATGAAGATCGCGGTGATGCGCCCTTCCGACGAGATCGCCTTGACCTTGGCCTTCAGCATCGACCGGTCGCGCAGAGTCTTCGAAAGGTTCTGCAGGATTTCGACGAGATTGCCGCCGGTCCCGGCCTGCACGCTGAGCGAGATCGCCAGGAGGTTCAGGTCCTCGACACCGACGCGGTCGGAAAGATTGACGAGCGCGTCGTCGAGCGTCACCCCATAGGTCAGTTCATCTGACAGCAGGCCGAACTCGCTGCCGATCGGATCGGGCATTTCGCGCGCGACGAGCGCGATCGCCGCCGGCAGCGGATGCCCGGCCGCAAGGCTTCGATTGGCCACATCGAGCGCTTCGGGAAGCTTTTCCGTAAACTTGCGCATGCGGCTCGCCCGTGCACGCCAGACGAGAAGCACGGGAACAAGGAGGCAGACCGCGAGAAAAACGGGAATCCGGATCAGGTTGCTCGGCACAAGGAACTGGACGACAAACCAGACAAAGAGTGCGCCCGCGACCGCAAAGAGCAGAAATCGCTTCGCATCGAACTTGATGCCGGACTGGGTGTAGAACTGCCTCAGCCGCTGCATCAGGGGAAGCGATCGCCAGTCCTCGCCGGCACCGCGCTGCTTCAGCATGTCGCGGTAGGCCTTGCCGTGATCCTCGCTGCCATCGAGCAGGCTCAGTCGACGGTTCACCGCCCTGTGGCGTTCGGACGTCCGGAAGTAGCCACGCAGCAGGGCTTCGGCGGAAATCAGCGCCGCGATGAACACGGCCACGTAAAGCAGGATGAGCGTCATGATTGGGCAGGCCCCGTTTGCAATGGTCTGCCGGGTTCGAAGATCGCGGCCGGCACCGCGATCCCGAGTTCGGCGAATTCCTCGACGAAGCGCGGGCGCAGGCCAGTCGCGCGGAATTCGCCCTGGATGCGGCCGTCCTCTCCCGTGCCCGTCTTCTTGAAGCGCATGATCTCCTGCATCTGGACGACCTCGCCCTCCATGCCGGTGATCTCGGAAACCGAGACGATCCTGCGGCTGCCGTCGCTCAGGCGCTGTACTTGAACGATGAGCGTGATGGCGGAGGCGATCTGCGAGCGGATGCTGAGCTGCGACATCGGCATGCCGGCCATGCCGACCATCTGTTCCAGTCGACCGACCGCATCGCGCGGCGTGTTGGCATGGATGGTCGTCATTGAGCCTTCGTGGCCGGTGTTCATCGCCTGCAGCATGTCGAACGCCTCCTCGCCACGGACCTCGCCGACGATGATCCGGTCGGGCCGCATGCGAAGCGCGTTTTTCAGGAGTTCGCGCTGGCGAACCTCGTTGCGGCCGTCGAGCGTCGGCGGCCGGGTTTCCATCCGGCCGACATGCGGCTGCTGGAGTTGCAGTTCGGCCGCGTCTTCGATGGTGATCAGGCGCTCTGCCGGCGAAATCTGCGACGAGAGGGCATTGAGCAGCGTGGTCTTGCCCGAGCCGGTGCCGCCCGAAATGATCATCGACACCTTGCCCTTGACCGCGGCGCTCAGGAGGATGCGCATGGCGTTCGCCATCGCGCCGTTTTCGACGAGGCGCTCGAGCGTCAGCGGCTTGCGGGTGAACTTGCGGATCGAAACAAGCGGGCCGTCGACGGAGATCGGCCGGATCGCGACGTTGACGCGCGAACCGTCCTTGAGGCGGGCATCGACCATCGGCGTCGATTCGTCGACGCGGCGACCGACAGCCGAGACGATCTTGTTGATCACCCGGAGCAGGTGATCCTCATCCTTGAAGCGGACGGCGGTGCTCTCGAGCCTGCCGCGCCGTTCGACATAGACGCTCTTGTGGCCGTTGATCAGGATGTCGGCGATGGTCTCGTCGGCGAGCAGCGGCTCGATCGGCCCGAGGCCGAGCATCTCGTCGGTGATGTCGCGGATCAGGTCGTTGATTTCCACCGCATTCAGCGGGAAATTGTTGCGCCGGATATAGTCCTTGACGAGCGGCCTGATCTCGGTCGCGATCTCTTCGTTGTCGAGCGTGTCGAGAATGCCGAGGTTGATCCGGTCCAAGAGATAGCGGTGCAGGTTGACCCGTTCGGCGACCATATCCCGGCCGAGCGGCGTATCGTCTTCGGCCACGGCAGACGCAACGGCGGCTTGAGCGACCGGGGCGGCCACGTTCGCGGCCGGGCCGGCGGGAGGCGCATCGGCGCTTTCCGGGAACTCACGCTCGTCCGGCTGCTGCTTGTAGAAACGTCCCATGAACCCGGTTGCCATCAGCCTTTCACTCCGTTCGACTATTTCACGATCACCGTCGTTCCGACTTTCACTCGGTCGTAGAGATCGATGACGTCGGCATTGCTCATGCGGAAACATCCGGAGGACGCAAAATCGCCGACCGTTGACTGCTCGTTCGTCCCGTGAATGCGGTAGAGCGTGTCGGCCTTTCCCCGGTAGAGATAGATCCCGCGCGCGCCCATCGGATTGAGCGGCCCGGCCGGGACCAGTTCGGGAAGCTCCGGCGCGCGCGCCTTCATCTCGGCCGGCGGCCGCCAGTCGGGCCATTCGGCCTTTCGGCCGACCTTCACGACACCGCTCCAGCGGAAGCCGTCGCGGCCGACGCCGATCCTGTAGCGGATCGCCCGGTTGCCGGAGACGACGAGATCGAGCGTTCGGTTGTCGCTGACGATGACGATCGTGCCGGCCGGGTAGTTCTGCTCCGCGGTCACCACGACCCCCGTGGCCGGCCCCAGGCTTCGCGGCACCAGGCCGGTCGCCAGAGCCGCGACCGGGGAAGCCGCAAGAGCGAGCGCGGCGGCTATGAAGATCGCCCGTAGAGGCGCTCCGCCCGTGCGCCGCGCCGGCATTTCCTCGCTGCCCATCCGCATGTGTGCCATCATCGGACAAGCGCTCCGAGCTTGTTGACGGCCTTGCAGAAGCCGGAGCGCGCGTTCACCTCGAAGGGCAGCACGCCGCGGTTCAGCGCTTCGCTGAGCGTATCCCAGTCATAGGCAACGATATGGGCGTGCGTGTCCTTGAAGACCTTGTCCACCTGCTGCCGGCGCACGCCGAGACTGAAGAGCTTGGTGCGATATTTGTTGATGACGACGAAGATCGAATCCGCATTGCCGCGCAGCCGCACAAGGTTGAGGAAGAGATCCTTCGCCTGGTGGAGTGCCGGGATCGTCATTTCGGTCACGATGTAGACGCTGTTGACCGATGAAAGCACGTCGGTTTTCCACGGCGTCTCGTAATAGGGTATGTCGATGACCGTGTGATCGCTCTCGAAGGCCGCGACGTCCAGCATGCGCAGCACCAGTTCGGCGCCCTTGGCCGCGAGAAGCACCGACGGCTGCTTGAACGACAGCAGGGAAAAGCCGCCCGAGTGACGCTTGCGCACCAAGTCGATGAATTCGAGATCGACGCGCGACGGATTGGTGATGACCGGCTTCAGGTCGTAGTCGCTGACGAGGTTGAGATAATAGCCGAGCGACCCGGAGGAAAAATCCATGTCGAACAGATCGACGCGCGGCGCGGCGTTTTTCGTGGGCTGGGCAAGGGCATGGGCAAGCGACGAAGAAATGACGCTGGCGCCCGCGCCGCCAACGGCGGAGACGACCGCGTGGACCCGGCTGTCGGAGGCCCCGCTTCCCGGTGCATGCGTCGAGATCATGTCGATCAGCGAACGGCGCTCCAGCGGCTTCTTCAGCCAATCGTTGCCGTTCAACCGGAAGAGCAGCCGCAGCATTTCATTCGGCAGATCTTCCGAGACGACGACGAGCGGAATGTCGCGATGGCGTCCGCGGAAGGCAAAAAGCTCCGGACGGTTGAGCATTTCGCCGTTGTCGACGTCGAGAACGATCAGGTTGAATTGCGTCGGATCGAACCGCGCCGCCTCGCCAAGCGCCTTCAGCGCCATATGGCGTACCTCGTAACGAGACAACGAGCCGAAGGTGTCGAGCATGAAGCTCGCAGCCGCCGCGTCGTCGGAGAGGACAAGGATCTTGGTGGATGCTGCGAAGTTCATATGAGCTGTCATCTCGCTTTCCCACGCATTATCAAGGGTTCAGCAGGTTGAGCACGTCTTCAGGTCTTCGGTGGTGATCGTCACCGGATGGGCGGGAATGGTAATGTCATTGAGTCCGAGCAGACCGCCGAGCATCGGCAGGTCAAAGGTGATGTTGCGGACTTCCAGCCGCATGGTCAGCACCGGCCCCTCGGGCCGACCCCAATAGCCGAGGCCCGAGCGCTGATAGGTCACCACCAGATTTGCCGGCTGGATCCGCCAGTTGAGATCGCAGATGCCGGGGCGCGGGTCGCCGACCGCACAGTCGCCGTCGCTCCCCGTGACGATCCGGGTCAATTCGGCGCTGCAATTCGCAAGAGCTGGCCCGCAAGTGGAGGAGATCGCCGAATTGTTGGGTGTCGCCGTCCCGTTGTTCAACGGATTGTCCGCTTCCGCCGGGAAGACCTCGTCGAAGTCCGAAGTCAGCGGATCGGAAACGGCCGCAAGCCGAGCGCCATATTGCAGCGCCTTGACCGTCTGGTTCCACTGCGACATGGCGTAGCCGAACTCGACGAAGGCGGCGAATACCAGCAGCACGATGGGAAACGTGAGCAGGGCCTCGGAAAGCGCAATGCCGCTTTCGTCCTGGCGGAACCCGGTCTTCCGCGTCGGAAAGACCGATCCACTGGGCGTCGTTGCACAAGCCGCACCGCCCTCATCCCTGTGCTTGTTACAAGGATCCAGCCACGGTGCGTCTGCACCGTGAAGGTCCTCCGGCTCGACAGTGAAACGAACACCGCCGCGTCGCCGGTACTGATTCTTCTGCGCCGCCGACGCGGCGCTACTGGATTGCTGTGACAAGCACACGAACGAGGGAAGCGCGAGCACGCAGACATCACCTTGCGCAGCGCGCCTGGCCAGCGGAGCACCCTGCCCCATCTGGTCGGTCAGAATCCATTTCTGTTGGCCTGTCCGATTGGTCACCATCCGATATACCTCTCTTCGTGCGAGGCGTTGATGGTGATGGCGTCGATGCCGAGCCAGCCGAACAGGGGCGAGGCTTCGTATTGATGCGTCGTGGAAATGGTGAAGTTACCGTCCGCATCGACGGCGACATTGCCCTTGGCGTTAACGGCCACGACAATATCGGCAAGATTCGGCCCCCAGCCGGGAACGCGCAACTTCGCATTCGCTGCCGGGCTTTGCGTCCCATAAAACGCGATCAGCTTCGCTGTGCTTGCACTGCAGTTCGAAACGAAGGTTTCTGTCTGCCGGCAACGCGACATATAGCGGGCGGCATCACGCAGGCCGGCGTCGATCTGCATCCGCTCCCAAAAGATATTGCCGAATTCCAGGATGCCCGCGGCAAAGAGCGTGACGAACGGCACCGCCACCAGCGCCTCGGCAAGCACCGCGCCCTCCTCCCTCGCGAGGAAGCTCGGACAGAACCGAAGGCGGATGAAGTTTCGGAGCGCCGTCATCTGACCAGCTCCGCTTCTTCCCGGAGGAATTCGTCGAGTGTGCCGCGTCCGCCCTTTCCGGTAATGTCGATCATTTCCAGTGACAGATAGCGTTCGCCGCCGTCCTTGATCGCTGGCTTGGTCAGGAACATGCGGGCAAAGGCGACGGCCTGCGTCTCCTTGTGGCCGTTCAGATGGCCGACGGCGTTTTCGTAACCACAGTTGACGATGGCGGCGAAAATCTCGCGGCGATCGCCATAGTCACCACTCGTATAGTTTGAAAGGTCCGGCCCCGTATAGCATTGACCGCCTGTCAAGGGCGCGCCCTTTTCGCCATTTGCCGAGGCGTGGTTGATGAGAGTGGAATTGTTGAGCTCGTAACGATAGACGTCATAGGCTGATGGCTGCGATGGCGAGCCGGTGGGAGACGGGTAGCTGGAATAGTTGCTCAGGATCGCCCCGACCGAGGGAGCGGCCGTTCCTTGGGCCACGTTCCAATAGGTCCCGTACTGCCAATCGTTGCCGCTGCTGATCTTGCCGCCGGCAAGCGAGGTCATCGACGCTCCGTAGCCGAGCGGCACAGCCTGGGTGATGACGCCGACGGTGCTCCCGGCCATGACTGGGTTGTACTCGCCGCAGATCTTGTTGGCACCGCCCGTTTGCGTCTGCGCGGAGCGCACGTTGCGAGCCGGCCTGTAGCGGCCGTCGTCATGCGCGCTCCCGAATGACCCCGAATAGTAGCCGAAGCGCGTATTCAGCCCCGCCTCGACCGGTCCGGCCATTGCGCCGGTCTTCGTTTCCAGCGCGTGCTGCTTGTAGCAGACGCCCGGCGAACCCGTGGCCAGGGCTTCGGCCAGCACGTTCGCGCCATTGCCGTAGGTCCCGAGAAACCCGAAATTTCCGGGTCCTGGCGCGGACGAGGACGTGCTGTGGAGTTCGATCTGTCGCCCATAAAGATTACCGGTCGCGAAATTCGTGTGCAGCGCCTCGATCGCCTGTTCGTTTGCGGCAGCGCTGGTGTTGCCGGGCGGCTCGAACGGATTGCAGATATAGATCGGCGTCACGTCGCAAGCGCTCGCCCGATAGACCGCGACCGCTTCGGCCGAAACATTGATCGTGTCGCGGTTGAATCCCACCGGAAGCGGGAAGATTGTGGTCATCGCCTGATCCTTGGCGACGACTCGGGCATAGGACGCCTCGCTCGCTGTCGTCGCCACCATGGCTCCGGTGATCGGATCGTCGTCGCTCGCGGGAATTTCCTTTAGGTAGGTAACGGTGACCGTGCTTGCGGCATCATCACCCGCATCGTAGGCGACAGTTATGTAGGAGCCGAGCGACATGCCCGCGCCGCCACCGCCGAAGGCTGCGCTGTTGGCGAGCGTCTCGATCGCCGCATTGGCCCGGTCGATCGCATCGTCGCGGCCGTCGAGTTCGCGGGCACCGGCGAGCGCCATGGCGTCGACGGCGTTCTGGAGGTCGGTGTGGAGATTGCCGGTGCGGCCGACATCGATGACGAGCAGGGAAAAGCCGAGGAGCAGCGGCATGGCAATCAGCGTCAGAGCAATGACGTAGCCACGACGGTCGTCCCAGAAGCTTTTGATAGCCTTACGCAACATTGGCATGCCCCTCGGATCGCGGCGGTTCGGCCGCCGTGCTGTTCTGTTACATTCCCCTCCGGCGCCCCCGCCGTTCACTCTCTCTTGCGGCCATCGTCAGTATCCCCCGCCGTTGCCGCCGTTGTTGCCGCCGCCCGTTCCAGGCGGCATCGTGGCCGCCGGCAGGATCACTGCCGTGGGCGCCGGTGCGGCGCCGTTCTGCCCTGCGCCCTGATAGGTGCGGATCACCCGGTTGATCACCTTGCCGTCGCTCGGAATGCGCGTGTTATACGCCACCCTTGGGAAGGGATCCTGCGTATGGATGCCCTTGTTGGCCTCCACCGCGTTTCCAAGCCCGAAGGTGATCGAATCCCTGTGGTTCAGGTAGTCAGCGCAGCCGGAAACGAGGCTCGCGGCGGCAATGACCAGCACTGCGCGTTTATTTCTTCGCAACGGCAAGTTGGCCTCCCACATCGAGATCAAGACGATGGCCGTAGGGCCCCTTGACGCCTTCGCCATCGCGGAAGCGGCGCAGCATGTCCTTGTCGACTTCCAGGATGCCGAGGGCAAAAAGCTCCCAGTCGTTCGACGAACGCGTCTGGTCGAGCGGGCTGTAAAGGTCCTCGCCGGGTGCGGACGGCCGCACGATGTGCGGGGTGACGATGATGACGAGATCGGACTCCCGCTTCAGGAAGCTCGTTGAGCGAAACAGCGCGCCGATGACGGGAACCTGCGACACCCACGGTAATTGTTGAACGTCCTTGGCATTGACCGCCTGCAGCAACCCGGCCATCGCGAAACTCTGGCCGTCGCGCAGCGCGACCGTCGTCTTCGCCGCGCGCGAGATGAAGCCGGGATTGCCGTTGACGTTGATCGAGGTATCGAGCTCCGACACTTCCGGCTCGATCTTGAGACTGATGAGCCCGCTGTCGAGCACCACCGGCGTGAAGGTGAGCCTGACGCCGAAGGGCCGATAATCGGTTTCGGTCGCGACCGTCGCGCCGTTGGCCACCGTGGTCTGGATCGGCACCTCGCCGCCGGCGTGGAAGCTCGCGGTCTCTCCGCTCATGGCGATCAGGTTCGGCTGTGCCAGCCGGCGCACCAGTCCCTTCTGCTCCAGCGCATTGATGACGACGTCGATCCGACCGCCGGCAATCTCCAGCACCTTGGCAATCAGTTGCCCGAAGGGCTGCATGCCGGTCGCCGCTCCTGCGGCGTCTTCGAGCGTGCGGACGAGTTGACCGTCTTCGTCGACCGTAATGCCCTGGCTCGTCGTGGCCTTGCCGATGCCGTTCTTGCCCTGCCCGGACCAGCCGATACCGAGGTCGCGGCCGGTCTGGCGCGAGGCCTCGATCACCCGCACTTCCAGCATGACCTGCTGGGAATCGGCGACGCGCAACTGGTTCAAGACCGGTTGATCGGAATAGGACTGGGCGATCTCCAGCACGCGCTGCAGTTCGACAGCATCGCGCACGGTGCCGGTGAGACGAATGCGGTCATTGGAATTGAACACCCGGACCTGCGACGACGGTGCGGCCGAGCGAATGGCCGCCGCCGCTTCGGTGAAATCGCTGGCGACGCGGATGTCGATGACGCCGAGAAGGTTCTTGTCGTCGTCGTAGACCGAGATATTGGTGGCGCCGATCTGCTTGCCGCGGATGAAGAGCGACCGGTCGGAGAGCGGCACGACGTCGATGAGATTGGCGCTGCCGATGACCAGGTCGCCGAATGGTTTGGCGGTCCTGATCGTCATTGTGTCGTTCGGCGGCAGCGTCACCTGCTGCACGGATCCGCCGAGGTTGATGAACTTTTCCTGGGCGTCCGCCTGCCCGGCCGATCCGGGTCCCAGAAGGCCAAAGGCCGAAATTGCCGCGACCAATGCCGCGAGGGACCTGGCTCGCGCCGCCCCCTTCATGCTTCCCCTCAACATTCCTGCCTCAGCCCCTCTCCTCGCAGTCCGGCCCGCCTCCCCTCAGATCAATTCACTTCCGGGAATTGCTCTAACGGCAGGCCGCATTTTGATGTCACTGGATCAGGCCCACCCGATGCTCCTCACGTTTGGTCGTGTTCCAGACACCCACGGTCGCCCACTTCGGTTCCACCGGCAAGACCGGCTCAACCTTGCGCTCGACGATTTGCACCTGTTTCTCGCGAACAGGCTGCTTCATCTTGCCTTCGACAGAGTCGATCCGGCTTCCCAACTCGTCGCCAACCTTGCGCACGAGCTTCTCGATAGTCTCGAATCGCCCATCATCAGTATTGTTGGCGAGTTCGGTCGAAATCAAGCCGCCACCGAGATCCGCGATAGTGATCGGTCGCGTCTGTTCGACATTCGAGGAAGCGATATTGCGCAGCGCAAGCGACAAGGTGCCGATCGTGGAGCCGAGCGTCAGGCGCTGCGCCTCGTCGGTCGTCACCTCGAAAGTGACCGTCTTGACGACGGAAGGCTCGTCCTTGCGCTCGTCCGCCGTCTGGTCCACCGCCAGCACCTTCACCCCCTGTAGCAGAACGTCGACATAGGTCCGCTCGCTATTATTTTGCTGATTACCGACAACACGAGTCAGGAGCACGTCGACGCGATCGGAAGGCCGCACGAAGCCGGCAACGCCGAGCACATCGTTGACGCGGATGGAGATCGCCTTCATACCCTGGTCGAGCGCCGCCGAAAGGGTCGCCCGTTCACCGGCGCCGGTAATCTTCGACGCGAGCACAGGCTCGCCCGGATCGATCGCCTCCATCGCATAACGCGGCGCGTCATCATTGCCGACAACTGTCTCGATAGTCTGGAACGAACCATCGGGTCGCTGCTCAGAGGGCCAGGGAATGGTCTTGAGGTTTTCTGGTCGCACGCGGTCCCCGAAGCGCATGGACTTGGCTGCGACTACGAGCGTTCTCTGTTCGGATTTCGGCGCGTTGGCCACCGCAAGCCGCGCCTGCTGGTCGGTCAGATAGGTTCTGGTCGCAAAAACCGCGGCAAAGGCAAGTAAAACAGCAACAGCGAGACTAACGATCGTTGAGGAACGCATCGCCGATACTCCATACGTAATCGAAATACTTTTCGACAATTGCTAAAATAAAGGAGAGGAGTTAACAAAAACCCCTCTCCTGCGTCATTTTACGGAGTAGCCGGTGTGGCCGCATCATCCAACCTTAGGAAAAAGGTCCCCCAGCCGTTCCATGCCGTGGCAAGGTTGCCGCCAGCGGTGGTAACGGCAAGGATCACGCCGCCCACAAGAAGGCCAAGGAGAACCAGATATTCCGACAGCGCCACGCCATCTTCTTCCCGCGCGAAAGCGCGTACTTCAGACAAAAGTGCTTTCATCGAGAATTACCTCCAAAATATTTGGCGTACCGCATTTTCCCCCGGCTCGCCCGTCATCGAGACCGCCTCTCCGACTATCATGATTAATAATCTCTTAATTATTATATCGTCAACTACTGAAATGTAACCGGTTTCGACATCTCTATTTTATGGTTAAAATCGAAACTGGCAACCAGTTGGAATATTTCGCAACACCTCTGCCGCAATGCGACACACCGAAATATTTCTTGATGTTTTTCTAACCCGAAAGACTTAGAAAAACTGCGAGGCAATCGCTTTTATTGGTGACATCGGCCAAAAACGAAGGAGAAAAGCGAAATATGATACAAACAGTCAACATTTTTACTGTTCTATCAGTATTACTTTTCCTCTATGCCGCCTGGAGCGACTTCCGCAGCTGGAAAATCCCGAATGCCGCCGTTCTCGCCCTTGTCGGCCTCTATGCCGTCAACGCCGCAGTGGCGCTGCTGACGACCGACGATATCGGCGCAGCGCTCTTTTCCTGGGCCGGGATCGGCGGCGATGTCGGCGCCGGCCTCCTGCTCTTTGCGCTGGGGTTCGCTCTCTGGCTTTTCCGCCTCTTCGGCGCGGGCGACGCCAAGCTCTTCCTGCCGATCGGCCTATTCGTCGGCTGGCATGGCATGCTTCCCTTCGCGATCTTCCTGTTGATCGGTGGCATTTTCACGATGCTGGCGCTGAAATTGCCGATGCCACTGCAACTGGCACACTATGCCGTAGTCATGCGTCTTCAGGAAATCCGCGCCACCCGCAAGATCCCCTACGGCGTAATCATGGTCGCCGCCGCGCTCGCGGTGATGGCCTTGCGCCCGGCGGTAGCGTAGGCATGGGACTTTCGCAGGCATGAACAGGGCCAGATACCCCAGGACGGCAAGGAGAGCCAGGACGAAGATTGATTTCCGCTTCGATCAAGTTCAAACGCCCTGGCGGGTCTCCTACCACTTTTGAGTAGTACCCCTAATCCTTGACTGCAACTTTCGATGTGAGACCCTACAACTGCCCATTGTAGTTTGTTGGGGCTTATGGATTCTGTAGCGCCCTCCGGATATGACCGAAGCTGTGATCGGCGTGGCGCATCGAGGCGGCCATTGGCGTAATCTGGTATCTCGTGAGGCGCCATGCTTGAACTGTTAGACCTCAAGGCGACCCTGATCATCGCCATGATCTTCATTCCGCTCGAGCGGCTTCTTCCGCTCCATGCTGACCAGAAAGTGCTGCGAAAGCACTGGCTGAATGACGTGATCTATCTCGTCTTCAACGGCATCCTGATCAAGCTCGGTTTCCTCGCCGTGGTTGGCCTGCTGATGATCGCCATCCGTTTCGCGGTCCCGGAAGGCCTGACCGGTATTGTGCAAGCTCAGCCGGTGTGGCTGCAGGCGGTCGAGGTCGTCCTTGTCGCCGATACCGGTTTTTACCTGGCACACCGCGTCTTCCATGCCGTGCCCTTCCTCTGGAAGTTCCACGCTATCCATCACAGCATCGAGGAAATGGATTGGCTGGCCGCCCATCGTGTTCATCCGGTTGACCAGATCGTGACCATGACGGCCTCTCTGCTCCCGGTTTATGCCCTTGGTTTCTCCGGGGCGGCGGTCGCGGTCCATGCTTTGGTTTATCAGGGGCAGTCGCTTCTGATCCATTCCAACACGCGGATCAGGTTCGGTCCTCTCAAATGGGTGCTAGCCTCATCACAATTCCATCACTGGCACCACGCCAACGAACGGCAGGCTTACGACAAAAATTTCGCCGGGCAGTTGCCCTTCATCGATGCCCTGGCAGGCACCCTATACATGCCTGAGCGGATGCCGAGGGTATACGGCACCGACGAACCGGTGCCGCCGCTCTACCACCAGCAACTCGCCTATCCGCTCAAGCAGTTTGCCGGCCGAGTACCGGCGGGTGGGCTATCAGAAGAACCGGGAGACGCGCGCCCATGATCGGCAGGCTCGAAGATATTCTTGGTAAGGTTTTCCTCATCCTTGTTTTCTTTTTCCTCGCACTGCGGCAGGTCGCCTCAATCGTCTCGATCATTCGGCTTCGCGGTAGCGTGGAATTCTGGCCGCTCGTCTTTTCTTCGCGATCGCTGGGCTTGCTGTTCTTGTGCTTGGTTATCGGCCTAACGGTGATCCGTCTGCCGCCACGGCAGAGCGCGGAGGGGATAGAGCCCCGACTGAGCGCGCTCGCGGGGACGTTTGGGCTGACGGTCCTCGTGGTGCTGCCACGCGGAACGATCGGACCGGGGGCATTGATCGCGTCGACCGTCCTGATCCTCATCGGTACGGCACTGTCGATCTACTGTCTCTTCTGGCTGGGGCGCTCGTTCTCGGCGATGGCGACGGCTCGCAAACTCGTTACCACCGGGCCTTATGCGATCGTTCGCCATCCTCTATATGCTGCGGAGGCAATTGGCGCCGTCGGGTTCCTGATCGCGAACTGGTCGCTGGCTGCGTTGCTGGTCGGTGTCGTCCACTTCGCATTTCAGTTCAGGCGGATGTTCAACGAGGAGCGCGTCTTGCAACGCACCTTCCCTGAATACGCCAGCTACGCCAGCAGCGTTCCCATGTTCATTCCAAGGCCGTCGACTCCCGTGGCGAGGGTAGGAAGATGAGAAGTCACTGATCTGGCGTTGGTCGGGAAACTTGTTATGCCCAGAACCGCGGCCCTTGCGGCCTTCCTGCTATCCCCCCGCAAGGGAAGGATCGGCCGGAGGCAACAGCCGCCGACGCAGACGTCGCGTTTGGTGGCGCATTCGAGCGCTTCCGGATTCTCATCACGAATCGGAATTCTTTTCGCTTCTCTTCGGCGTTTTTCCCGCGATATCAGTAACATGCGCGCGCTGATATTCATGCTGCGCCGGTTCGCAGTCAGCCTTGCCCTAGTCGTGCAGCACGATGATTATGTCGTAGACAGGCTCAAATGGCGTCGCAGCACGCTCTAATATCCGGCCAAACACCAACTAGGGTCGCACTCATGGCAGAGTTTCCGCAAAAGGCGAAGGTCGTAATCATTGGGCTCGGGGGCATCGTTGGCGCGTCGATCGCGCATCACCTGATCGAGCGTGGATGGGACGATATCGTCGGCATCGACAAATCCGGCATTCCGACCGACATCGGCTCGACGGCGCATGCCTCCGACTTCTGCTACACGACCAGCCACGACTTCCTGTCCTGCTGGACGACGCTCTACTCCATCGATTTCTACGAGAAGATGGGTCATTACGCCCGCGTCGGCGGCCTTGAAGTTGCCCGTGTCGGCGACGACGGCCGCATGGATGAGATCAAGCGCAAGGTCGCCTCCGGCAAGGCCTTCGGCACACGCGCGCGCCTCATCGAGCCGCCGGAGATCAAGGAGAAGTTTCCGCTGATCGAGGAAAGCATGGTGCAGGGCGGGCTCTGGGATCCGGACGCCGGCCTCGTCATCCCGCGCTCGCAAACCGTTGCCGGCAAGCTCGTCGACCAGGCTGTCACCGCCGGCAAGCTCCAGGCTTTTGCCAACACGCCGGCCCAATCCCTCATCGTCAAGGACGGCCGCATCAAGGGCGTGGTCACGCACCGCGGCACGATCGAGGCCGATTACGTCATCGTCTGCGCCGGGCTCTGGGGCCGGCTGATCGCGGAAATGGTGGGTGAGGAACTGCCGGTCATGCCGGTCGACCACCCGCTCACCTTCTTCGGCCCCTACAACGAATTCGAAGGAACCGGCAAGGAGATCGGCTGGCCGCTTTTGCGCGACCAGGGCAACTCCGCCTATATGCGCGACACCGGCGATCCCAAGACCGCCGAGGGCGGTCAGATCGAATGGGGCTATTACGAAGAGACGAATCCGCGGCTCTGCCATCCGCGCGAGCTTCTCGAAAAGCATGAAGCCCGTCTTTCGCCCTCGCAGCGCGACCTGGAAATGGAACAGATCCTGGAGCCCCTGGAGCGGGCGATGGAACTGACCCCGATCCTTGGCGAGCTCGGCTACAATGAAAGCCACTCCTTCAACGGCCTGCTGCAGGTGACGACGGATGGCGGACCCTCCGTCGGCGAAAGCCAGAAGGTCAGGGGCCTGTGGTACTGCGTCGCCATCTGGGTCAAGGACGGTCCCGGCTTCGGCAAGCTCGTCGCCGACTGGATGACCGACGGACGCACCTCGATCGACCACAACAAGATCGATTACTCGCGTTTCTACCCGCACATGCTCCAGGAGAAGTTCATTGAAGGCCGGTGCGGCGAGGCCGCGCGAAAAATCTACAATCCGGCCGTCCATCCGCGCGAACCCTATGACACGGGCCGTGGCGTGCGCCGCTCGCCCTTCTGGGAGCGCGAGAAGGAGCTCGGCGGCTACTTCATGGAGCTCGGCGGCTGGGAGCGCGCCCACGGCTACGCCGCCAACGAGCACCTGCTCGAGAAATACGGCGACCGCGTCCCCGTGCGTGAAAACGAGTGGGACAACCGCCATTTCTGGCGCGTATCGAATGCCGAGCATCTCGCCATGAGCGAGGACTGCGGCATCGTCAACCTCTCGCACTTCTACATGTTCGACGTCGAGGGCCCGGATCATGTCGAGCTGATGGAATGGCTCTGCGCGGCCAAGATCGGCGGCGACGCCAATATCGGCAAGGGCATCTACACCCACTTCCTCGATGACGAGGGGATGGTGCGCGCCGACTTGACCGTCATTCGCATGGCAGACCGCTGCCGCGTGATCGACGGTGCCGACGCCGGCCCGCGCGACTTCCACTACGCGCGCCGTGTTGCCGAGGAGAAGGGCTTCAACGTGACGGTCACCGACGTCACCGAGAAATACGTGACGATCGGCCTTTGGGGGCCGAACGCACGCACGACCCTGCAGAAGGTCGTCGAGAACCCCGAAGGCCTGACGCCAGAGAACTTCCCCTTCGCCGCGATCAAGCCGATTCGGATCGCCGGCAAGGACGTGACCGCATTCCGCATCTCCTATGTCGGCGAGCAGGGCTGGGAACTGCACATGGCCTATGGCGATGCGCTCGCCGTCTGGGACGCACTCCGGGCAACCGGCGTGATGGCATTCGGCGTCGAGACCTATGCCAACAGCCGCCGCATGGAGAAAAGCCTGCGGCTGCAGAACGCCGATCTCCTCACCGAATACAACCTGCTCGAAGCCGATCTTGCCCGTCCGAAGGTCAAGGAGGCCGACTTCCGCGGCAAGGCCAAGCATCTCGAACATCGCGCCCGCCCGCATCAGCCGGCGATGCTTTGCACGCTGGTCATGACGGACAATGTCGATTCCAAGGGCGTCGCCCGCTATCCGGTCGGCATCCTGCCGGTCATGGATCCAGAGACCGGCGAAACGCTCGTCGACGAACTCGGCCGCCGCTCGTTCACAAGCTCGATCGCCTACGGTCCGACGATCGGCAAGAACATCGCGCTGGCCTATCTTCCCTGGTCCCATTGCCAGGTGGGCCGCAAGCTCAAGGTAGAATATTTCGGCGAGACCTACCCCGTCGAAGTCGCGGGCGTCGGCTACAAGCCGCTCTACGACCCGGAGAACCTCAAGCCCCGGACCTAGTGCCGGCGCTTTGCAGCGTCCGGAGAAACTCGACACAATGACGACACGCGAGCCTGCTCAAGACCGAGCAGGCTCGCTTTTTTTTGCGGCAGCAATCCAAAGGGCCACAGCGTCCTTGCACGTTTGATAAGACGTGCGGCGCTGTAGGCAATTTCGGTGATTACCTCTCGGTCTTGGCTGAGGCCTTCGCCGCTTCGGCCTCGCCAATTGCCGTGGCGCATTCCTCGCAGCAGACTTCCACGGTCTTGCCGCCCAGCTTGACCTTGATGCTCTGTTGATCAAGCTCGCAATCGCAGGCTGCACAGGTTTTCGGGGTCATGGTGTTCGCTCTCCTCTTTCGTCGTTGCTTCGACGCCCGCAAGAAGACCATGCCTGATTCCATCGCGCTGTCAGATTTTTTAGCGACCTGATGCCCTTGAACGCGACGCGCTTCACCGCAGGCGAAGCGTGCGTTGAAATTCGGCCGGCGTGCGACCATAGGCCTGTTTGAAGGCGGAGCTGAAATGGCTGTGGCTGGAAAAACCGAGCTCGAGACCGAGCGCAGTCAGATCATGATACGAACCGAGCAGGTCCAGGGCCCGCGCCAATCGTAGACGCAACTGGTAGCGGTAAAGTGGCATGGCCTCGACCTGCTGGAAGAGCTGCGTCAGATAGACCGGCGAGACGCCGACCTCTTTCGCCACCTCGCCCAGCGTCCAGCGCCGGCCAAGATCGGCCGAGAGCACCAGCTTCGCCCGATCGACCAATTTTCTACCGCCATAGGTGCCGGCCGCTCCATGCGAAGTCGGCTCGCCAAGAGAGCGCCTGATAAGCGTCAGCGTAAGGGTCTCGGCTTCCAGCGTCTCGGCAATGCCGCGGCCAAGGCTATGGCGCAACAGTGCGACCAGCGCCTGAGCGCGCGCATCGATCCTTCGGCGCTGACGCCTGAACGAAACATTTGCACCGGAACGCAGCTGCTGCTGCGGCGCAAGTTCGGCAAGGACTTCTTCGCTGACTTTCACATCGAGGCACGCGTCGCCGCCCGCGACCGGGTGGCTGATACGGTAGTCTTCGCCGCGATTGAAGAAAATCACCTGGTTGGATTCAGCTACGGTGTCGTTCCTGCCAACATGCCGCATGAAAACGCCGCGATAGGGATAGACCAGGCTCGTCGAATGCGCGCATTCCTCCGCACTCTTGCCGCGGCATGATCCGTCGCAGACCACGTCTCGAAGCGTGACGGTCGACGTCGCGAAAATTGTCTGACACGAAAACTGGGCCATGGCGGTCCTGGCAGAGCGGGATAAGGAAAACTGTGCGCGGTTTTCCGCCCGCATCTAGTCGCGTTTGTAGAAATCGTTATAGGCGGCCCCGCGGGAGAGGCCAATATCCTTCAACTGATAGTCGGAAAGCTGAAGCAGGTCCAAACGTCCGCGCCGCGTATCCATCCATCGGGCGAGCCGAGCGAGCAACCGAAAGGCTAGGCCCCGCCCTTCGAGCGCAGCAAAGGCGGGAACCTTCGGTTGCGGCGGAATCAGTTTTGTAACGACGTGGGCTTGGTTCACATAAGCCAAAGTGCTGTTCGACATCGAATGATCTCCTCTCGTCGTCTTTCGTGAGAAGAATCTGACGCAAGGTCGCGCCCAGCGCTGTCAGATTATTTAGTGATCGGCACCGACCGGCGATGCGTCAACCAAAAGACATTCCGAACCGGCGCGTTAGGTGGACGACCGCTACTTCCTGCGTGCTCAAAGCCGGGCAACAGGCGCATAATCAAGTACAGTTCCCATGCGACCGGACGGAGGAGAGCAATGAACATCGACCTTGGACCGAGAAAAGTGGACGCCGAATATGCGATCGAGTACCTCCAGGAAAATCCGGAAGCCGGGCTTTGCTGCGAGGACCAGCGCTGCTGGATTACGCCGAATGCAAACGAAACCGATGAGGAAGTCCTGCTTCTCGACGCGGTCGAGGCAGAGCGGCTCAAGGACGATCCACGCCTTCGACTCGTGTCTGGAATCGCCCATGCGGGCCGGTCGCTCTGGACCGTTCGGAGAATGACATAACTAGAGCGCCGTGCGTTCAAACGAACGCACAAAGGACGCCCTAGCACTTTGATTCTAGAGCATCTTATCCGCCTTCAGTAATGCCCCTTGAAAGCGTGATGCTCCAGCCCGCCATTCGGTGAAGATTAGCGGCGACGGTTGGAGCTTAAGTTGGTCTGAGGCTTTGCGGGCTCCGCCCAGGGGCAATCACGGGTCGCGGTCGCCCTGTAAATCGGAGCGCTGGTACATGGTCAGCGCCCACTCCGTCGACATATCGTCCCGATAAAAAATGTAAACGTTGCCGTCACTGCCCCTGACCTTGAAGTATCGGTAGTCGGCACCATGCCACTGATCGATGTTTTCGCTCACTTCGATCGGCCGGCCGTTGAGGCAGAATCGGCGAAGCTTTTCGGCGCCGCCTTCCTCGACATAGGTCTCGACATGAACTTGCATGGCGCTCTCACCGTTGCCACTGCGCCGACTTGTCCACCAAACGAAAAGCGCAGGCCCGCGCCTCATGCCGGCCTTCCCACCACACACAGTAGACAGCTTGCCGCCGCCATATATGTTTGATGGAGCCGCGGGGTGGATATTGTTGTCGTGACTGCCACAAAACTCCTGCTGATGTTATCGCTGATGGCGGCTTTCGCCTACATGTCGCTGGTCGGCGTGACATATGTGTCCCAGCGCACCATCCTCTACCCCGGCGCAAGCCGGGCACCGGCTCCAGAGCCCGCGAGTTGGGGGGAGAGCGTTTCCATCAGGACGCCCGACGGAGAAACGCTTTACGGGCTCTACAGCCGGGGTAAACCCGGCAAGGCGTCGGTGCTGTTCTTTCTCGGCAATGCTGATCGTATCGGCAACTACGACTTCCTCGCCGAGGCGCTGGCCGCGCGGGGCATCGGCCTTCTCGCAATCTCCTATCGCGGCTATCCCGGATCAACCGGCACGCCAAGCGAGGCCGGGCTGCTCATCGACGGCCTTGCTGCGTTCGACTGGCTCTCGGGACACTCTGGAAGCGAGATCGTCGTGCTCGGTCAGTCGCTCGGAAGCGGCGTCGCGGTGAATACGGCCCGGAAGAGACCTGCTTCCGCCGCCGTTCTCGTTTCGGCCTACCTGTCGGTGCTGTCTGTCGCTCAGGCGCGTTATCCATTTTTTCCGGTTAGTCTCCTTCTCAAGGATCCCTTCCGTTCGGATTTAAGAATAGCAGAGGTGAAGCAATCGAAGCTGTTTATCCACGGCCGGCGTGACACCATCATCCCGCTGTCTTCCGGCGAGGCCCTCTATGCCATTGCTTCCGAGCCCAAGCAGATGCTGATCTACGACAGCTCCGGGCATAACGACCTCTGGGACGCCCGCATGGTCAGCGACATCGTCCGCTTCGTGGAGGCGCTGGAATGACATGACGCCCTCGCGTGGCATGCGGCTCAGGCCACGGTCCAGCGGTTCGGAAACCCAGCATCCTTCAGGTCCGATCTGAAGCCATCAACCCGGATGCTTGTGGATCGGATCGACCCAATAGACTTCCTCCGGCTTTTCCACCGGATCGACATCGGTGATGTTGACCACCACGGCTTCGTTGTCGGACCGCACCAGCACACATTCGAGCACGTTGTCGGGATCCGCATTGATTTCCTGGTGCGGTACATAGGGCGGCACGTAGATGAAGTCGCCGGGACCGGCCTCCGCGACATATTCGAGCCTGTCGCCCCACCGCATGCGCGCCTTGCCGCGAACGACGAAGATCACGCTTTCGAGGTGACCGTGGTGATGCACGCCGGTCTTGGCATTTGGTTCGATCGCCACGGTGCCCGCCCAGATCTTCTGCGCGCCGACACGAGCGTGGTTGATGGCCGCCTGCCGGTACATGCCCGGCGTCTGGGGCGTGTTGTCATCAAGTTGGTCACCCTTGATGACGCGAACGCCGTCGTGCTTCCACCGGTCCTCTCCATCGTGGTGGCCGTGGTGATGATCGTGATCCGACATTGTGTATCTCCGTCTCTTGGCATTGGCCGTGCCGTCATCCGAGTTATGAACAACCCCGCATTGGCGAGAGGCTGCCGATCGGGCAGCCTCGGCGGGATCAGACTTTTAGGGCCTGGTCCCCGACCGCAATCCGCTGCGGAAACCCGGTCGCCGGCGATCTGACGCGCTTCAGCAATTCCTCGTCTTCGACCTCAGGCATAGTGAAGCCGCGTCGCAGATCGCCAGCTTATCGCGAATGGAATCGACGCTGCAATGCGTGAGGGGATCCGCGTGGGTTGACATACAACTGTCGTCCGACATGGCTATAGACGAAGTCATCCGAATGAATCCGGAATTCATCCGCATGACTGATACGACTCTCACACAGGCAGCACGGCTCAAGCGCGGTCAGTGGCAACTGATCGAGGAGCAGGTCAGTCGGGACATCGCATCCGGCGTCCTTGCTCCCATGGCCAAGTTGCCAACCGAAACGGAGATCATGCAACGGTTCGGGGTTGGCCGCCACACGGTCCGCCGCGCCATCGCCGAACTCGCAGCTGCCGGCAAGCTGCGGGTGGAACAAGGCCGCGGCACCTTCGTCGAGGAGCAGTCGGTCATCCGCTACAACATCGCCCGGCGTACCAGGTTCAGCAAGAACCTGAGGGACCAAGGGCGCACCCCCTCCGGCCAGCCCGTCGAAGAGATGGAGGTCGGCGCGCCGCCGGTCGTCGCCGCCGCGCTGCAGGTACCTGATGGATCGCCGGTCTACATGATCGTGCGCCGGGGCTTCGCCGACGATGTTCCGATCAGCCTCAGCCATGCATACCATCCGGTCTCCCGCTTTCCGAACATGCACATCCGCCGGAGAACGGGCGCCTCCGTGACGGAAATCTATGCCGACTTCGGAATTCCCGACTACCTGCGCCACAGTACGATGATTTTTACCCGCATGCCGACGACCGAGGAGGCACGCCTTCTCGCTCAATCACAGGAGCAACCTGTGCTCGTCGTTCAAAAGGTGGACGTCGACATGGAGGGCCGGCCGATCGCCTATTCCGACGTCGTCTGGGCCGGCGAAAGAATGCAGTTCGTCATCGACAACGAAAACCCGCCTGGTGAGAGCCCGGCCAGATAATCCCCTAAGAAAGATAATCCCCTGAGAAAAGGACTGGGCAATGACCCAAGACACGACCAACCCTCCGGCCATCGGACGCTTTTGCCATGGCGAAGTGCTCGACATTCTCGCCGCCAGCCGGCCAGCGGGCATCAAAGCCTGCGCGGAAGTGGTTCTTGACGACCTGGGAGACGTCTCGGTTCTGACCAACCGCACGGGACTGGCGATGCTTCCTTTCGTCGATACCGTGCGCAACACCAACTTTCATCTCGGCGAAGTGCTGGTGGCGGAAGCGCATATCCGTATCCCCGAGCATGACATCGAAGGCTATGGCGCGGTCGTCGGCCGCGACCTCGAACATGCGATGGCGATGGCGGTGATCGATGCCGCGATCGCCGCGGGGCACGAGACCAGCCGCATCCTCCAGTTCCTTGAGAGCGAACAGAAGCATCAGAATGAGCGCGAGACGGTACGACTTAAAAAAGTCGAGGCCACACGCGTCGAGATGGAGACTTTCTGACCATGACGATTTCCGTTTTGCCGACGGCCGACGACCGCCGCACGAATGCAAGCTTCGAAGAACTGATGTGGGCGATCAGCCGACCAGGCCTCGTGCGGGGCATGCCCTTTGCAGGCTTCGAAGCACTCGCGGAAAGTCTCATCGACCGCGAGTGCACGTTTCATGCCAGCCTCGATCCCGCGCTTGACGAGCGGATCGCGCGGACCGGCGCCCGCCGCGCGGCAGTAGAAAAAGCCGACTATGTTTTCGCGCCGCTCGGCGGAGAAACCGAGGTCGCAGCGCTTTCCCAAATGCGTATTGGCACCCTCTCCTATCCGGACGAATCATCGACCCTGTTTGCTCCGGCGATCATCGGCACCGGCCAAGCTCTCCGCCTGATCGGCCCGGGCATCAAAGGCGAGATCTTTCTGAGGATCGGCGGCGTCCATCCATCCTTCTGGGCGATGCGTGCAAAGGCGATCCGATATCCGCTCGGCTGGGAACTCTATCTCGTCGATGGCGACCGGCTGGTCGGCATTCCCCGTACAACGAAAATCGAGGTGCTCTGATGGCCTATGTAGCAACCCGTGGCGGCGAACGTGCCATCGAACAGGCGGAGCGGCTCTTCCGTGACGATCTTGGAGTGATCGATCGCGCGCGTGTCGATGCCCTGCGTAACGGGCTCCCCTATCTCATCGACAGGGTGATGGGCGAGGCATCCCTCTACGAACCCGATCTTGCCGCTCTCGCGCTGGCCCAGGCTGGCGGCGATCTCTACGAAGCGGTCCTGCTGCTGCGAGCCTATCGAACGACACAGCCCCGCCTTGCCGTTGCCGAACCGGTCACCCAGCCTGACCTCTTCACCATGCGTCGTATCTCTGCGGCCTTCAAGGATATCCCCGGCGGCCAGATCCTTGGGCCGACACTCGACTACTCCCACCGGCTGCTGCAAGTCGGTGTTTTGAGCGGTCGGGACTATAGGCCAGATGCTGTCGAGCCCGCCGCCGTGCCGGCCCCGGCGACACAGCCCTCCCTTGCCGCCTGGCAGAAAGCACAGGCGCTCATCCCGGATCATCCCGTCGAGGCGGTCGCACCCGACGACATTCCGGATGTCACCCGCGAACCGCTCCTGTTTCCCGCTAGTCGAGCCCACAAGCTCCAGAGTCTCGCCCGCGCCGATACCGGGGGAGCGCTGGCGCTCGGCTATGCGACCATGCGCGGTTACGGTTCGGTTCATCCGACGGTCAACGAACTGCGGCTTGCCGAGGCTCCAGTGCGCCTGCGCCACCCGCGCGGCACCATTTTCAGCGCTGGACGCGTGCGCGTCAGCCAAACGGAGGTGATCTCGAAGGCCACGACCGGGCTGGAGCTCGGCTTTTCTGCCACTTTCGGTTGGAACGAAGTCAAGGTTATTGCAGCCGCAACGCTTGATCTCGCCTCCAACCAGCCGAACCCGCACCCGGCCTCGAACGAAGAATTCGTGCTCTACCACACGGAGCCGGTCGAGAGCTCCGGATTCTGCATCCACTTCAAACTTCCCCACTACGTCACGTTCCAGTCGAGCCTCGATGCGCTTCGCCGTGTCAAGGCAGACCGCAAGGCGACCACGACCGCTCCCAAAATGGAACGTCAACCGAAGAAAGAGGAGGCTGTCCTTTGACGCTCCAGGAACTGACGCGGCCATGGACCGCCTTCAACTATGGCTTTCTCGATGAGTCCGCCAAGCGCGAGATACGCCGCCGCATGCTCAAGGCCATAGCCATCCCGGGCTACCAGGTGCCCTATGCCAGCCGAGAGGTGCCTATTGCCCGCGGCTGGGGGACCGGGGGTCTGCAGGTGACCTTGACCCTGCTCAAGCCGGACACCGTCGTGAAGGTCATCGATCAGGGCTCCGACGACTCGGTCAATGCGAGCAGCATCCGCAAGTTCGTGAGCCGCGTCGGCGGTGCGGCGGAAACCTCGGATACGAGCGAAGCCACGATCATCCAATCCCGGCACCGCATTCCCGAAGAGAAGCTTCGGGAGGACCAGGTTCTGGTGTTGCAGGTTCCGAACCCGGAGCCCTTGCGTCCGGTCGAACCGGACATGTCGGTCGCCCGCGAGATGCATGGCGACGCCGACTATGGCCAGCTCTGGCTGATCCTCTACGAGCAACTCGTCAAGTCCGGGCGCATCATGCAGGGATCGAGCTATCCAAGCATGGTCAACGGGCGACACGTCATGACGCCCTCACCCATCCCGCGCTGGGACGTGCCGAAGCTCAATCAGGCTGAACACCTGACGATCCTTTCGGCGGGTCGCGAAAAGCGCATTTTCGCCGTCCCGCCCTACACCAGCGTCGAGCCACTGGTGTTCGACGACGTGCCTTATCGCGTCGAAGATCACCAGGACAAGACCTGCTACCGCAGCAACGTTTCCGGCTTCTTCATGAACGAACTGCCGCAGGAAGACGGGTCGTCCCGCTACGAACTCTCCGACAGTCATTTCGGCATCAAGCATATCCAGCGCGCAGAAGGCGGCTCGGTCGAAATCGCCGAGACCTATTACAACAACGGAAGGATGGAATGATGGCCGCCGCCCAGTTTCAAGCGCCTGCCGAGATCATGCGCCAGGCTCCCCGCCTGATGCTGGCGGAGCCTATTTTGACGATGCGGCGCATCAGTCGCAGCTATGGCACGGTACAGGCGCTTCGCGGCGTCGATGCCGTCGTCTACCCGGGCGAAGTCCTCGGCATCGTCGGCGAGTCCGGTTCGGGCAAATCGACGCTTCTGCGGATGATGAACCTTGAAGATACGCCGGACACGGGGACGTACCATCTCGCGCTTCCGGGCCATGAGGGGCGTAACCTCTTCACGCTCGACCGGTTCGAACGGCGCATGCTGCGCGCCCACCATATCGGCATCGTTTATCAGAACCCGCATCTTGGCCTGCTGATGAACCATACCAGCAGCGGCAACGTCGCCGAGCGCCTGCTGATTTCGGGCAAGCGCAATTTCGCGGAACTGCGGGAACGGGCTCGCGAATCGCTGGATGCCTCGGAGTTTCCGATCGAGCGCATGGACGCCCGTCCACGGGAGCTTTCCGGCGGCATGCAGCAACGCGTTCAGCTCGCCAAGGCAATCGCCCTCGAGCCTGCGGTCCTGCTTCTCGACGAGCCGACGACAGGCCTCGACGTCAGCGTCCAGGCACTGGTTCTCGACACGCTGAAGCGGCTGCAGCGCGATCGCAACATCACGATGGTGCTGGTTTCCCACGACCTCGGCGTCATACGGACGATGGCCGACCGCGTTATGGTCATGCGCCGCGGCGAAGTGGTCGAGCAGGGTCTGGCGGACCAGATCTTCCAGGATCCGCAGCACGCCTACACCCAGCAGCTTGTTCACGCCAAACTCTAAGGAAGGTGCGCAGATGAACATCCACACATCCGCCCGTCCCTCCCCCGTTCTGCGCGTCGAGGGTCTCTCGAAACAGTTCGAGATGCACCACCTCAACCGCACGCTCCATGCCTTCGAGAACATCGGCTTCGAACTCGGCGAGGGCGAATTCATCCTGCTCAAGGGAGAGAACGGCGCCGGGAAATCCACGCTTCTACGAACCCTCTATCGCACCTACCTTCCGCGTGCCGGCCACGCCTACTACTACGGCAGGGAGGGCATGATCGATCTCGCCGCAGCCGCTGACGTGGATATCGCGGTCCTGCGCCGCCAGGAAATCGGTTTCGTGACGCAGTTCCTGAACGCCCGTCCGCGCGTCGCAGCCGAGGAACTGGTCTCCGAACCGCTGCGGCTTGCTGGCATGCCGCGTAGCGAAGCGCTCGCGCAGGCCCGGCACTGGCTCCAGTCGTTCGGCGTGAAGCCGCAGCTCTGGCCGGCTTACCCGTCGACCTTCTCCGGCGGAGAACAGCAGAAGGTGAACCTGGCGAGGGCGTTGATCCTGCCGCAGCGGTTGCTGCTGCTCGATGAGCCAACGGCCTCGCTCGACGGGGCGGCGCGGCGCGCCCTCGTAGAACGCCTCGCCGAACTGAAGGCATCAGGCGTCGCAATGATCGGCGTCTTCCATCATCCCGAAGACGTGGCCGGTCTCATCGACCGGGAAATCCAGCTGGAAACAACGAGAGTATTGGACGAGGCAGACCATGTGGCTCAGTGACTTCGATATCGTTTTGCACGACCGCGTCATCGAACGCGGTGCCTTGAGGATCGACGACGGCGTCATCGCCGAGATCCGCGAAACGGTTGTTCCCGATGCAGATATCGTTGGCGACGGCCGGCTGCTTCTTCCCGGCTTCATCGACATGCACGGCGATATGATCGAACGCGAAGTAGAACCCCGCGCCAATGTGCGCATGCCGCTCGAACTCGGCATCTACGACCTCGACAAGAAGCTCGCCGCCAACGGGATCACGACCGCCTATGCGGCGCTCTCCTTCAGCCCGGGCAGCACTTACGGGCATATTCGCTCGCATGATCACACCCGCGCCATGATCGAGGCGGTTACCGAGATGCGTCATGACCTGCTGGTCGATCATCGCATCCATGCCCGCTTCGAAGTCACCTTCCTCTCGGCCCTTGCCGTCGTCGAGGATCTCCTGAAGCTCGGCGCCCTCGACCTGATATCGCTCATGGACCATACGCCAGGACAGGGCCAGTATCGCGATATCGAGAAACACATCGCCCACACGGCGAAGACGAGGAAGATCAGCGAGGCGGACGCAAGCGAACTCATACGCCAGCGGATAGAGAAGCGGGTCGAACTCGGGGACAGCATGGATGTCGTCCACGGGCTGGCCACCCTGGCGCGCGAACGCGGCGTGGCGCTCGCCTCGCATGACGACGACAGTGCCGAGAAGGTGGTGCTGCTACACCGGCTCGGCGCGTCGATCAGCGAATTCCCGGTGACGATGGAGGCAGCCACCGAAGCACGGCGCCTGGGACTTGCGACGGCGATGGGCGCACCGAATGCCCTGCGCGGGATTTCCTACTCCGGCAACCTGTCGGCGCGCGAAGCTTTCGCCGCCGGCGTTCTCGATATTCTGGCAAGTGACTATCATCCTTCGGCAATCCTGCCTGCCGTGCTCGCCCTCGCCGAAATGGGTCCCGGCGGCCTGCCGGCGGCTGTGGCGCTTGCAAGCGCCAATCCCGCCAGGGCGCTCGGTCTTTCCGACCGCGGCCGGGTCGAGGTGGGCCTGCGCGCCGACCTCGTCATCGCCGAAAGGGCGAGGATGCCGCGCCTGCGCGCTACCATCCGCGGCGGCCGGCAGGTCTGGTCGGACGGCATCCTGGGTGACGTTAAAAAGGCGGCCGCCTAAGCGCAGCCACATCTGGCGCCCCGCAGCAATGGGTGGGGCGCCAGAGAAGAAAATGCTACAAATTCAAGAAAACATCTGAAAAAGCCGAACCAATTTACAGAAATAAGAAAAAATTTCCTGATTTCCTCGCAACTATAATTTTTCTGTCACGCAAGCAATTTATTGATGTTCTTCAGAAAGCACTGAGCGTCTTGGGGACTTGGTGCAACGGTTGGGTGAAAGAATGTTGGCGCTTTACTCACTGAAGAGAACCTTCGGCTCGGTCAATGCTGTCGATGATGTTACCGTTACTGTCGATGAAGGTCAGATGGTGGGCATCATCGGCCGGAGCGGTGCGGGGAAATCGACCCTGCTGCGGCTGATCAACCGGCTGGTCGAACCTTCCAACGGAAAGATCATGTTCGGCGGCGAGGACGTGACCCGGCTGAAGGGACGGGAGTTGCGCCTCTGGCGCGCATCCTGCGCGATGATCTTCCAGCAGTTCAATCTGGTCGAGCGAATGGACGTGCTGACCAATGTGCTCCTGGGCCGGGTAGCCCACCAGGGCCTGTTCTCGACCATCGCGCGGCGCTTCAGCGACGAGGAGACGGCAATGGCCGTTCAGGCGCTGCATCGCCTGGATCTTCTGCCGCAAGCCATGCAGAAGGCGGGAACTCTTTCTGGCGGACAGCAGCAGCGTGTCGCCATCGCCAAGGCACTTGTCCAACGTCCGCAGGTCATGCTCGCGGACGAGCCGATCGCATCGCTCGATCCGGCAAATGCCACGCGTGTCATGGAGGCGCTGCGCCGCATCAACAAGGAAGACGGGATTACCGTCCTCGTCAATCTGCACACGCTCGACACCGCGCGCACCTACTGCGACCGCATCATTGGCATGCGCGCCGGCCGCGTTGTCTTCGAGGGCACGCCCGACCAACTGACGCGGGAGCGCCTAAAATCCATTTACGATGTCGAGGGATCCGATCTCGAACTCGACGAATCCGTGACATCGACCGCGCTTCGTCCCCAGCGTGCCGATGAATATCGTCGGGTAAGCCTGGCCTGACAGCCCATACAGCTCCGGCAATGGTGCCGGGCTGCAATATTCCCCGGAGAATGAATATGAAGAACGTCCTCTTCACGGCGGCCGCATTGGTTTCGCTCGGCCTTGGCACGGCGGCCCATGCGCAGGATTGGAAACAGAGCTACAAGACGATCCGCTATGGCGTCACCTCGGCGGAAAACGAAAAGGATCGCCTCGCCCGCTACAAGGGCTTCGAGGCCTATCTCGAAAAGCAACTCGGCGTCGATGTCGAAATCTTCACGGCCGGCAGCTATGACGGCGTGATCCAGGCCTTGGCCGCAGACCAGGTCGAATTCGCCGCGCTCGGCTCCTCCGCCTATGCAGCGGCCTACACGGAAACCAATGGCGCAGTCGAACCGCTGCTCGCGCAGGTCGATAAAGAGGGCGCAAGCGGCTACTACTCGGTGGTCTCGGTCCGGTGCGATTCCGGCTACAAGAGCATCGACGACCTGAAGGGCAAGGTGCTTGCCTTTGCCGATCCGGACTCGACTTCCGGCTACGCCGTCCCCTATTTCAACTTGGTGAAACAGGGCTACGAGCCGAAGAGCTTTTTCTCGGCGGTTCCCTTCTCCGGTGCGCACGAAACCGGCGTCAGGGGCGTTTTCAACAAGCAGTATGATGCGGCTGCGACCTATATCAACACTGAAAAGAGCGGCATTCCGCAGCGTATGGAAGCCAAGGGCATGATCCCAGCCGGGCAGATCTGCCAGATCTGGAAATCGCCTGAGATCACCAACGGCCCCATCACGACCCGCAAGAACCTGCCGGCCGACCTCGTCGCAGCCGTCAAGACGGCGCTGAAGGACCTGCCGAAGAACGACCCTGAGGTCTACAAGGAAATCACCTCCGGCGACGAGACCGCCAACGGCTATATCGACGTCGATCACAAGCGCTACGAGTGGATCGTCGAAATGCGCGAATGGCTGCGCAAGCAGCGTCGCCAGGGCTAACCCTCAACGGAAACTGGCGGCGGCGGAAAGCCGACGCCGCCTTTGCCGGACACTAGCGATGAACAGCACATTTCCTGCGATCCGCGCTTTCGAAGCGGACTATGCGCGAGCACGCAGCCGGGCACGACGCGTGCAGACCTTCTACTCGGTCATCTTTGCCGCCGCCGTGCTCTACTCCGCCTATCTCGGCGGCTTCTTCGGCTTTACGGATGTGACGCTCGCGAGCGGCGAACGCGTATCGATGCTCAAGCTCTGGGCCGGCTTGCCCCGGCTTGGCGAATATCTCGAAAAGACCATCCCAACGCTCAGGCTCGAGACCCTTGGGGCGGACCTCGCCGAATGGTTCTGGCGCTGGCGGACCTGGTTGCAACTTCTCGGCGAAACGATCCTGATCGCCTATGGCGCGACCGTCCTGGGCGTAACTGGCGGGTTCCTGCTGAGTTTCTTCGCGGCCCGCAATCTCAGCCCCGGCAAGATCCTGTGCCAGATTACCCGCCGCTATCTCGAAATCATCCGCACCGTGCCGGAACTGGTCTGGGCGCTGATCTTCGTCTTCTGCTTCGGCGTCGGGCCGCTTGCAGGTGTGCTTGCGATCGGGCTTCACGCCACGGGTTCGCTCGGCAAGCTCTACTCCGAGGCGAATGAGAACATCGACATGCGCCCCTTGGAGGGCATCAAGGCCTCGGGCGGGAACTGGCTGCAGCAGATGCGCTACGGCGCTGTGCCGCAGGTCATCCCGAACGTGATCAGCTACACGCTGCTGCGCTTCGAGATCAATGTCCGCTCCTCCTCGATCATCGGCTACGTCGGAGCCGGTGGCCTGGGGCAGGAAATCCGCACAACCGTATCGCTGCAGGAATATCCGGACCTCTCGGCGTTGTTCGTCATCATCTTCGTGACCGTGATGATCATCGATTTCGCGAGCGAGAAGCTGCGCCACAAGATCATCGGAATTGCGGAGAGCTGGACATGATGCATGGCACCCTTCCCCATCGCGCGAAAGAACTGAACGAGGCTCGCTCGCTTCTCCCTGCGGCCTTTCACAGGTCACCCTCAAAACGGCTCCGGAACGGGGCCATCGGGGCCGCGCTGATCGCTCCGCTCGTCTACGGCGCAGTCGTCTTCGGCGTTACGCCGGCGCGGTTGGTGGAGGGACTTTCGCGACTTGGGGGCATCCTGAGTTTCATGTTCCCGCCGCATGTCTGGACCACATGGCAAGAATGGAGCGAGGTTCTTGCGGGCCTCGGCGAAACCGTGGTGATGGCCTTTCTCGGAACGCTACTCGGCGCCGTCGCCTCCCTGCCCCTCGCCTTTCTCGGCGCAAAGAACATCATGCCGCTCTCCTGGCTGCGGCTTCTCTCCCGCCGCGGCTTCGATGCGCTGCGTGCCGTCGAGCAGATCATCCTGGCGCTCATCTTCATTCGCGCCTTCGGTCTCGGACCGCTTGCGGGGATCCTCGCCATTGCCGTGTCGGAGATCGGCACGTTCGCAAAGCTCTTTGCCGAGGCGATCGAGAATACGTCGCGCCGGCCGGTCGACGGCGTGAAGGCGTCCGGCGGCAGCCAATTTCAGGCGATCCGCTATGGCATCCTTCCGCAGTCGCTGCCCGTGATCCTCTCGATCATCCTCTACAATTTCGAGTCCAATGCACGCTCGGGCACGATCCTCGGCATCGTTGGAGCAGGCGGCATCGGCTTTCTGCTGGCAGACCGCATGCACGCGTTCCGTTGGCCGGAAGCGTGGTCGATCATCTTCCTCATCATCGCCACCGTCTACATCATAGACGCCGTTTCGAACACGCTACGGCACCGTCTGATCTGACGGTGTTCGACCGCGTCTTCCCATGCCGTGATCGAACCGGCTCAGCGAGCGCCCCAGGTGTCGGTCAGGCGGTAACCCTCAGGCCAGGGATCGGAAGGGTCGAGCATGTGCTGATGAACGCCTGTGATCCAGCCGCGGCCCGATATTTCCGGCAGGATCGCCGGCCGACCGCCGACCTCGGTCGTGCCGACGATACGGCCTGCGAAGGTCGAGCCGATCAGCGATACCGCCGTCAGCCTGTCCTCCAGGCCCATCTCGCCGCGGGCGTGCAACACGGCCATGCGTGCGGAAAGCGCCGTGCCGGTGGGCGAGCGGTCGACCTTGCCCGGCTGGATGGCGACGGCCGCTCCGGCGCGCAGGCCCTCCGCCGTGCGCTCCACGGGACCCGCGAAGAGGCAGAAGGAAAAATGCCGCCAGTCGGGATTTTCGGGGTGGTGGAAGCCGAACTGCGCATTGGCGGCGTTGGTGATCCTGACGCCGAGGCGGGCGATGTCATGGGCCTCCTCCGGCTTGAGGCTGAAGCCCATTGCGGCAGCATCGACGATAACGAAGCTGTCGCCGCCATAGGCGGTGTCGACGGTCAGCGTTCCGAGTCCCTCGACCTCAAGCTTTGCGTCCAGCCGCTCGGCAAAGCTCGGCAGGTTCTGCACGAAGATGCGTTCGGCCTTGCCATTGCGGCATTCGGCGCGGACCCGCACGAGACCGCCCGGTGCTTCGAGCGTGATCTCCGTCACCGGCTCCTGCATCGGGAGGATGCCGCTGTCGAGGAGCACCGTGGAGACGCAGATCGAATTCGAACCCGACATGGGCGGCGTGTCTTCCGGTTCCATGATGATGAAGGCGGCATCGGCCTCCGGGTGCTTTGACGGAACGAGCAGGTTGACGTGGCGGAAGACACCACCGCGCGGTTCGTTGAGGACGAAGTTGCGCAATGTCTGGTCGCGGGCAATCCAGCGGCTCTGTTCCCAGATCGTCTCGCCCGGCGGAGGCGCGACGCCGCCGACGATCACATCGCCCACCTCGCCTTCGGCATGGGCGGAGATGACATGAATGGTTTTCGTGCTGCGCATCGCGAACTCCTTTCAGGTTTCAGGATAGCCAATCCGGCAACCGCGCCGGGACCCGCCCGGTCAGAGCCGCGGTGATGCAGTCGGCAAGACTGCCGAAGCGCACCGTACGGCCGGAGAGACCGGGACCGTAATGGGCGTATTTGCCCGAATTGGTAATCAGCGCGCGGGTCTTGGTCGGGAAGACCGGCTCGGAGATCGAGCACCAGCAGAGATCCGGCAGGACCTGCACGCCGCTCGTCTCGAGACGGGCGAGCGTACCCTCGCTCCGTGCCTCAGCAATCACCTGGTGCGCGGCCGTGACGATCACCACGACCTCCGGATGCCGCTTGCGCCCACCGAGCGCATCGGCCAGCGCGCGGCATTCGCCAAGCGAGGCATGCGGGCTGCCGATGGCGACGAGTTCCACCTCGTCCGGTCCGGCGTTCAGGCTTGACCAGGCGGCCGCCATGTCGGCTCGGGTGATCGTCGCGCAGCCGGCGTCTTCGGCCGCCGCGCCATCCGCCTCGGGCGTGACGCCCTCCACATGCAGCATCGGCGCGGCGGAGGTGGTGCCGAAAGCGGCGCAGAGCGCCTTGAGGTCGTCGCGTGTCGGCCGCGCCGGCGCGAGCCCGCGCAGGAGTGGTATGCGGTCCGGCGCGGCGCGACCGGCGAGATAACCGATCAGCGGCCAGAAAGCGTCGTCCACGTCTTCGGGCAGGTCGACGTCGATCACGCGTCGGGCCTTCCTGTGTTCGTCCAGATAGACGCCGGAGTGCGGAGCGCGTCCGGTCAGCGCGATGCAAAGGTCGAGAAAATCGGGATGCTTCGCCGTCCGTGCGCCAAGCACGCTGTTGGCGAAGATCACGGCATTGGATTCCGCCCAGGCGATGGATTCGCCGGCGCGCGGTGCACTGTCGAGCAGATAGGGCGAGCAGGTGAAGGTCGGACGGCAGCCCATGCGGACATAGGCGTCGGCCAGCCGCGCCGCCGGGTCGCCGAAGGCGGCCGGCACGCCCTGCGCCTGCCAATTGGAGCGGTCGACCGAAATGGCGTTCATGGTCGTCGGCACGCGGACCTGCGCCCCCATCTCCGCCATCTTCTCGGCGAAGGTCAGGTTCGCCGGGCTCGCATAAATGCAGCCGTCGATATGGCTCTGCACCACGTCCACGAGCTTTTCTGCCCCCTGCTGTGCCGCCATCGCGCAGATGATGCGCATGGCCTGCTGGAGCGCGACTCCCTGGTTGCCATCCAGCATGGCGCGATCGGCCTCGGAAAGGTCGAGCGCGGCCGTGGCCGGTGGTTCGACCGTGATCGTCAGGCCATCGGTCTCGATCGCCGTGTCGCTGATCCGTGCTGTCTTTGCTTGCGAAAGCGCTTCAAAGGCCTTGCGCGAGACCCGCAATACCGGCAGCGGTTTGCCGAACATTTCGGCCGCGATCAGCGCGCCGAGGGTCAGCACGTCCTCGGCTTCGCAGAATACCAGCGCGGCCGGGGCGCGACCCGTCAGCGCGAGGTCGAGCAGCACGCCCGAGCCGGTGCAGGAGCCGCGGCTTGATGGCATCAGCAGGATGCCGCCGGTCAGACAGCTGCCGTGCAGCGGATGATGCACATCGATGACCCGGCCAGTCGCCGGGTCGACCCCACCCCAGAAGCTCAGCGCCTCCTCGGAGGCGACGATGGGGCCACGGGCGGTGCCGCCCAGAATGCTGCGAGCGGAGATCGATTGGGCCATTTTACGACAAATCCATGGGCAAAGGGGTCCCAGAAACGAGCCGTACCGGATTGCCGCAGGTGTGGCCGTCGATGCAAGAGAAGGTGTAGGTGGCCATGGTCGCTGCCCTCTCAGAATCTTTGCGGCGAGAAGGGTTCCATGTCGATGGCCGGCCTCTGGCCGGTCAGGAGATCGGCGACGAGCCGGGCGGTCCCCGCGGATTGCGTCAGGCCGAGGTGACCGTGGCCGAAGGCGTAGATCACCTGCGGTGTGGCACGGGCGCGGCCGACCGCCGGCAGGCTGTCGGGCAGTGACGGACGGAAGCCCATCCATTGCACACCGCCTTCGCTTTTCAGCCCCGGCAGGAAGGTTTGCGCCTTCTTCAGCATGGCATCCGCTCGACGGAAGTTCGGCGGCAGCTTCAAGCCACCGAGCTCCACGGCGCCGCCGACCCTAACGCCGGTCGAAAGCCGCGTGACGACGAAGCCGTGGCCACCGAAAGTGACCTGGGTACGCAGGTCGAAGGCGTTCGAGGGCAGCGTCGTGTTGTAGCCGCGCTCGGTCTCGAGCGGAATGCGTTCGCCAAGCGTGCGGGCGATACGGTGCGAGAAGGCGCCGGCTGAAAGCACCACGTGGCGCGCGCGCCGCATCTTGCCGTCCGTCGCCGTCAGTTCGACACCGCCGTCGACCGGTTTCAGTGCCGCGATCTCGGCGCGTTCGATCGCGCCGCCCCGGGCGCTGAAATGGTCCGCAAGCGCCAGCGTATAGAGCTTCGGATCGGCGATCGAGTACCAGCCGGGCGTGAAGGTGCCGTGGGTGAAGCGCGGCGCAAGGCCGGGCTGGATCTCCCGCATGCCTACCGCGTCGAGGTGACGGAATTCGATGCCGTGCTCCGCCCGCGCCTTCCAGCCGGGTAGCGAAGCCTTCAGTTCGGCCTCGCTTTCATAGACCTGAAGATTGCCTTCCTTGCGCAGCATCGGCAAGGTTCCGGTCGCCTTGAGGAAGGGCTCCAGCTCCGCCTTTGAGAGATCCATCATCGCCGTTTGTGCCGCCGTCGAATGCGCCACCCGCTTCGGCGAGCAGGCGCGCCAGAAGCGGAACATCCACGGTGCGATCTGAGCGGCGTAGGCGGGTGGAATGGTCAGCGGGCCGAGCGGGTCGAGCAACCACTTCGGTGCCTTCTTGAGGATACCGGGCGAGGCGAGCGGCAGGATGTCGGTGAAGGCAAAAGCCCCGGCGTTGCCCGCCGAGGCTCCGGCCGCAGGCCCCTCCTGATCGACCACGGTGACCGATAGCCCCCGTGCCTGGGCAGCGATTGCGGCGGAAAGGCCGACAACGCCGGCGCCGATTACAATCACATCAGGCTGAGCTGCATCCTTCATGATCGCCTCAATGCGTCGCTGCCAGGAACTTCTGCAGTTCAGGATCCTTGGGCGCTCCGAAGAGCGTGTCCGGCGGCGCGATTTCTGCCATCACGCCCTTGTGGAAGAAGGCTACTCGGTCGGAAACCTCGCGGGCGAACTTCATCTCGTGCGTGACGCAGATCATCGTCATGCCCTCGGAGGCGAGCATGCGCAGCGTGTCCAGCACTTCCCCGACAAGCTGGGGATCGAGCGCCGAAGTCACTTCGTCGAACAGCATGTATTCCGGGGACATGGCGAGCGCGCGGGCGATTGCCATGCGCTGCTGCTGGCCGCCCGACATGCGGGTCGGGTAAACCGAGAGCTTCTCGCCGAGGCCGACGTGGGTGAGCTGCTTGACGGCAATCTCCTCGGCCTTTTCCTTGGAAAGACCGAGCACCTTGCGCGGCGCCAGCATGACGTTTTCGAGCACCGTGAGGTGCGGGAAGGCGTTCCACTGCTGAAAGACGATGCCGACCTTGCGGCGCAGCTTGTTGAGGTCGGTCGTCTTGGCGTGTACCTCGGTGCCGTCGACCATGATGCGGCCCGCATCGATTGGCTCGAGGCCGTTGATGCAGGTGAGCAGCGTCGACTTGCCGGAGCCGGAGCCACCGATGACCGTCACGACTTCACCCTTCTCGACGGTGAGGTCGATCCCTTTGAGAACCTCCAGCGAGCCGAAGGATTTGCGGACGTTTTGGATCTCAATCATTGGACCACCGTTTTTCAAGATAACCGCCGAGCCGGGCGATTGGGAAGCTGATGAGAAAGTAGATCGCACCGCAGATCATGAGGATGAGCAGCGGTTCCTGCAGGCGGGTGACGAGCACCTGCGAGGCGCGCAGCAGCTCGATCAAGCCGAGCCAGAGCACGAGCGCGGAGTCCTTCATGACACCGAGCGTCAGTCCGATCCAGGACGGCAGCGAAACGCGGGTGGCGAGCGGCGCCACGATGTAGCGCATGTCCTGCCACCAGGTCATGCCGAGCGAGCGGGCGGCGCGCCGTGTCGTCGGCGGCACGGAGGCGATGCCGCCGCGCACGATCTCGGTGCAATAGGCGGCCGTATAGAGCGACAGCACCACGCAGGACGTCGTGAACGGAGGCCAGCCGAGCTTGGCGATCGACTGGAACGCGTTGCCGAGGACCAGCTGGATCAGCAGCGGCACCGAGCGGAAGACGTCGAGCACGAAGGTGAGCGGCGCCGACCAGTAGGCGCCGATCTGGTTGCGCACGACGCCGAAGATGACACCGAGAACAGTCCCGGCCGCGACCGAGACGGCGGTGACCGCAAGCGTCATCAGCGCACCCTGTGCGAGAAAGCCGAGGTCACTTATGGTGAGGGCGGTATTGAACATCTCTCACCTCTCTCAGTAGCGGAACATGCGCGAGGCGAGCGCACGCGCCGCGAGCGTCACGGCCTTGGCGATGACATAGTAGATCACGGCGGCAAGCGCGAAGAATTCGAAGGTGCGGAACGACCGCGCGTTCAGCTCCTGGGTGACACCGGCGAGATCGGAATTCATGCCGACGGTGACCCCGAGCGAGGTCATCAGGATCGCCCAGACCATCTGGTTGGTGGCGGGCAGGAATGCAACGCGCAGCATCTGCGGCAGGACGATATAGCGGAAGGCCTGTACCGGGCCCATTCCGAGCGACCGACCGGCGCGCGTCTGGGTGTCCGGAATGGCTTTAAGCGCACCGCGGAAATTCTCGGCAAGGTAGCCGGCATTGTTGAAGGCGATCCCGACGAGCAGCGCCGTATAGGGGCTCAGATGGATGCCGAAATTGCCGAGGCCGAAATGGGCCATGTAGATCTGGAACAGCGCCGGGGTGTTGCGGGCAATCTCGACCCAGGTGGCGGCAATGCCACCGAGGACGCGGTTCCCGGACAGGCGGCAGGCCGTCAGCGCGAGCGCAAGTGCGAGGCCGATGACCATCGACATAAGCGCCACCTGCAAGGTGATCAGCGCCCCGTCGAGCATCTGCGGCAGGGCCTTCAGCGCCTGGTTCCAATGGAAGGTATAACTGAACATTTTTCGTCTCGCCTTTTCGGAAACGAATAGCGGCGCGAGGCTACAGCGCCGCGCGTCTCATGAGACGCGCAAAGGACGCTGCAGCACTTTGAATGCAGTACGCCTCGCGCCGCCAGAGAAGCGGCTAGATCAGCGATAGACGCCGTTCACCGTCAGTTCCGGCACTTCGCCGCCAACCCACTTGTCGTAGAGTTCGTTGTAGCGGCCGGTGCGAACCTGCTGATTGATGAACAGGTTGAGGTAGTTGATGAAGCCGTATTCTTCGCGGTTGGTGAAGAGCGCCACATAATCGGTGTCGAACGGCGCCTTGCCGACTACGGAGATGCCGGGGAACTTGCCGGTCTTCACATTGGCCTGGGCGACAGTCGAGGTCGACACGGTCGCGTCAATCTGCCCCTGGCTCAGCGCAAGGAAGACGTCGGCCTGCGTCTGGTACGGGCGGAACTCACCGGTGCCCCAAGCCTTGACCTGGTTTTCCAGCGCGATCGCTTCGAACGTGCCTGCCGTGGCACCGACGACCTTGCCCTTCATGTCTTCGAAGGACTTGATGCCCGATTTTTCGTTGGCAGTGACGGCCATTTCGAAGGCGAAGTACGGCATCGTCATGCCAACGGTCTTGGCGCGTTCCAGCGTGTCCGAGGTCGAGGCAACACCGACGTCAACACGGCCGGACATGAGAGCGGGAATGCGCTCCGGGAACGGGGTTTCCACGATCTCTGCCGTTACGCCAAGCGCCTTGGCAAGGTCGTTGCAATAGTCGACATCGAAGCCGATCGGATTGTTGTTCTCGTCGCGAGAACCCATCGGCGGGAAGTCGAGCACGACTGCACAGCGGAGCGTGCCCGAACCAATGATGTCATCAAGTTTGTCGGCATGGGCCGGGCTGGTCAGAGCTGTGGCCGCAACGAGGCCGAACGCGAGCACCGAGGTCTTCATTATCTCTCTCCCTGGAATGGTGTGCCGTCTTACGGCGCGCGCACTATTCCGCATTGGAAAGCACAAATCAATTGAAAAAATACAAGAAAAATACAAAAAGTATATAGCGGGGTATCTAGACGCAATTAAAGGGAGCTTTCCCTTGTGGAAAAGCCCCTTTTATTACCCGCACGCCGTTTCGATCAGCCGAGGAAATCCTCCGGCAGCAGGCCTTCCGGCATGTTCTGGTAGGCCACCGGACGCAGGAAACGTCGAATCGACAACGTGCCGACGCTGGTTGCCCCGAAATTGGTCGAGGCCGGATAGGGTCCTCCATGCACCATCGAATCGACCACTTCAACGCCGGTCGGGAAGCCGTTGACCAGCACCCGCCCTGCCTTGCGCTCGAGTACCGGGCGCAGGCGCCGGGCCGCATCCAGGTCGGCGGAATCCATATGGATGGTCGCGGTCAGTTGTCCCTCGAACCCGCGCGCGAGTTGCTCCATCTCGTCAAGCGAGCCCACCCGAACGACGAGACCGAGCGGTCCGAAGACCTCCTCGCCGAGCGCATGATCCGAGAGGAACTGCGCGCCGGTCGTCTCGAAGAGATTGGGCGAGGCGGTGCGATCGGACGACTGGGTGACGAGCAGCGGCTTGACGGCATTGCGGCTGGCAAAGCGCGCCTGCCCGTCATGATAGGCTTTCGCGATGCCGTCGGTCAGCATCGTCTGCGGCGCGACCTTGGCGAGCGCCTCGACCGCGGCGGTCGTGAAGCGGTTTGCGGCGGCACCATCGACGACCACCGCGATGCCTGGATTGGTGCAGAACTGGCCGGCGCCCATGGTCAGCGAACCGGCCCAGCCCTGGCCAAGCGTCTCTGCCCGGGCGTTCAGCGCCTCCGGCAGCAGGAACATCGGGTTGACCGAACCGAGTTCGCCGAAGAACGGGATCGGTTCGGGCCGTGCGGCGCAGAGATCGAAGAGCGCACGGCCACCAGCCAGCGAACCGGTGAAGCCGACGGCCTTGATCATTGGATGCTGCACCAGGGCATGGCCGACTTCGCGGCTGCCGCCCTGGATCAGCGAGAACACGCCGGGGTGGACGCCTGTCTTGCGGATGGCTGCTTCGACGGCTTGGGCGACGATTTCACCGGTGCCCGGATGCGCCGAATGACCTTTCACGACCACGGGGCAGCCTGCGGCGAGCGCCGCGGCGGTGTCGCCGCCGGCCGTCGAAAAGGCGAGCGGGAAGTTCGACGCGCCGAAGACGGCGACCGGACCGATCGGTCGCTGGATGAGCCGGATCTCCGGACGCGGCGCCGGCTGGCGGTCGGGCATCGCGGCGTCGAAGCGGCGGTCCAGGTGCTCGCCCTTCTCGATGTGGTCGGCGAAGAGCCTGAGTTGCCCGGTCGTGCGGCCGCGCTCACCCTGCAGACGCGCCTCGGGCAGGCCGGTCTCCTGGCTGCCGATCTCGGTGATGGCATCTGCACGGGCTTCGATCTCGTCGGCCATGGCGCGCAGCAAGGCCGCACGCTCCGCCCGCGAGGAATAGCCAAAGCTCCAGAACGCTTCCTCGGCCGCCTCGCAGGCCCGGTTCACCAGTTCGACGGTGCCGACGGCAAAGTGATGTACGGGGCCGTGGGCCGGGGCGGAGGCGAAGGTGCCCGCCCCATCGAGCCATTCGCCGGCGACGAGGTGTTTTCCTTTCGGGGTAAAGGCCATCTGACTTTCCTTTCTCAAAAAAATCCGGCGCTTCAGCAAAGATCAATCCGCGAACGAATTGCACTTGTCGAAACTTTGTATACTGTTTGTATGCATGATATCAACCGCCCGCCGGCCGTAGCGACAAGAGGCAAGATGATGAGCGAGACCACAATCCTTTCGATCAGTGCGCTGCACGAGCGCGTCGAGGCAATCTTCCGCAAGGCGGGGCTCAATAGCGTTCAGGCCGGGGCGCTTGCTCGCGTCATCGTCGCCGGCGAGCGCGACGCCTGCAAATCGCACGGTATCTATCGCATCGAAGGGGCTCTGCGGACGGTGAAGGCGGGCAAGGTGAAGCCGGACGCTGTACCGGAACTCGAACTGCAGGAAGGCTCGGCTATTGTCAAGGTGAACGCGCAGGGCGGATTTGCCAATCCGGCCTTCGAACTCGGCCTGCCAGCCCTGGCCGAGCGTGCCCGGGCGCTGGGCCTCGCCGCACTCGTCATCAATGATTGCACGCATTTCTCGGCGCTTTGGCCTGAAGTCGAAGGACTGACGGGAGAGGGGCTTGCCGGCCTCGTCATGTGCCCGAGCTATGCGACCGTGGCACCGGCCGGCGGCAATAAGCCGCTGCTCGGCACCAATCCGTTCGCCTTCGGCTGGCCGCGCGAAGGCAAGCCGCCTTACGTCTTCGACTTCGCGACCTCGGTTGCAGCGCGCGGCGAGATCGAACTGCATCGGCGGGCGGGCAAGCCCTTGCCGGAGGGTTGGGCGATCGATGCGGAAGGCAAGCCGACGACCGATCCCGAAGCCGCGCTGGCCGGGGCCATGTTGCCGTTCGGTGGCCACAAGGGCTCGGCGATTGGAACGATGATCGAGCTTCTCGCGGGCATCATGATCGGCGACCTGACAAGCCCCGAGGTGCTTGACTACCTCGGCACGACCACCTTGGCGCCGTTTCACGGCGAACTCATCGTCGCCTTCTCGCCCGAGGCCTTCGCAGCCGGACGGCCGGGCAATCCCTTTGCCCGCGCGGAGGTTCTGTTCGAGGCGATCGTCGGCCAGGGAGCTCGCCTTCCTTCGCAGCGGCGCTTCGTGGCACGTGCCAGATCCGAGTCAGAAGGCGTCGTCCTCACACAGGCCGAGATCGACCAGCTCGACCGGCTCCTCGCCCTTGGCCTGGACGCCGTCGCGTAACATAGGCGTCTCCGCGGCACGGCGTCCAATCGCCAAACGAATATGGCCCTCTGGACTGCCCTAAAAGTTTGGGCGGTCGCTGGGCTACGATATGAGGGACTGGGTTCTGTATTGCACAGGACTCAGTCCTTTCAGTTTCAGCCAGGCGCGCTGATGATTGTATTGGTGGATGCAGTCGTTGATGCCGTCCTGGAGGGTCTGGATGCTGTCGATCCGGTGGGAATGAAGAACTTGGATTTGAGCAAGTAAAGAAGGCGGCGTCGAGACAGTCGTCCTTGCGTCACGTGCTCTGAGCGATGGTACGCGTGTGAAGCAGGCGCACAGGCAGCCGCAGGATGACAGTGGGGATTCCCACTGAACAGTGTCTCGCAGACAGGCCAGCCCAGTTCGTTGAATCGCGGCGCCAGAGGCTGGCGCGCGCCAGTATATAAGTATCAAATAATATAATTAAATCATGATGTTATCCCATCTAAACGTCAATTCGCGAAAATAGCACCCGATGGTAAGCCCGAAACTGCTGCCCATCATACCAGATGGCCTGTTTCGTCGCAGCGCGAGCGAGGTAGCCGTTTCGGGACCATCCCTGGGCGGCCCTTGACCACCCTCAACAGAAAGAAATCGAACGCATGAGAATGAGTAGTTTGCTTCTCGGGTCCGCCGCTGCCCTCTCAGTCGCATGGGGCGCTCAGGCAGCTGATGCTGTCGTCGCTGCTGAGCCTGAACCCATGGAATATGTCCGTGTGTGCGATGCTTTTGGCACCGGCTACTTCTACATCCCTGGCACCGAAACATGCCTTAGGGTCAGCGGCTACCTGAGATTCCAGACGTCGTTTGGTCCCAATGAAGTGAATGGCCGCCAAGGCTGGGGTTCCCAGGGAACCTCGGACTGGGATTCGTTCTCGCGTGCACAAATCGTGGTCACCTCCAAGAGCGATACCGAATTTGGAACGCTCACGGGGCTTTTCGCCGGCGAATTCAGTGCTGACAACGACACTGATGCCGGCGATAGCGTGATCAACGTTGACCAAGCTTATATCCAGCTCGGCGGGCTGAAGGCGGGCTTCTACTATAGCTGGTGGGACAAGGGTCTGAACGGCGAGACCGACAAGATCAGCAACTTCACCGAATTCAATTCGATCGCCTATCTCTATACCGGCGGTCCGCTCCAGTTCGGCGTGGCGGTGGATGAGCTTGAAGGCCGGTCTACGAAAGACAACGGGGTGGGGATCGAAGGCATCGTGTCGGCCACTGTTGGCGGCGTCTCGATCGATCTGCTTGGCAGTTATGACACTGAAGTCGAAGAAGGGGCGGTGCGTGCGCTGATCTCCGCGGAAATCGGTCCGGGCGTTCTTCAGGCCGCTGGCATCTGGACATCCGACCCGAACGTATACTTTGCGGCTTCCGAATGGTCGGTTGCCGCTTCCTACCGCTACGATGTTTCAGAGAAACTCGCGATCACCCCCGGCATTCAGTATTGGGGCGACTACGGCTTTGCCAGCGATGCCGACCAGTGGCGCGGCGGTATAACCGTGGACTATGAAGTCGCCGCAGGTCTCGATTCACGTGTATCCGTTCAATACACAAATCGCGACTCAGGGCTCGGTTCGGACGATTTCCTCAGCGGTTTTGTCCGTTTGCAACGCGATTTCTGATGTAACTGATAGCGCACCCTCAATCGCCATCTGAACCGAGTGCGGGTTGGACGGTTGCTGGCCACGATATGAGGGACCGGGTCCTGTCTGCACAGGGCTCGGTCCTTTCAGTTTCAGCTTGCCGGACTGATCGCGCAGCCCGCTTCCCGCGTTCGCGGTATTCGGACACGCCCGAAAGCGTATGTCCACTCTCGGGGTCAGCGAGCTTCTGAACGGCACGATGCTCTAAATCGCAATCGAACAATCGTGCAGAGGCTCAAAGTGCTACTGCGGCCTATGCGCGTCCCACTTACTGCTGTAGTGGGCCGATGTGGCGATCAGGCTTTGTACTTCTGCACGGCGCCCGGAAGCTTGCTCCACTCCGCATACCAGGTGTTGAAGAGCTTGAACTGGGCTTCGACATAGCCACGCTGGCTTTCGGACAGCGTGTCGGTCTCGTTGAAGTGCAGCGTGTATTCCTTGTCGCCGTTCAGCACCATCATGTGCTTGAAGTAGAGAACCAGGTCCGGGCCTTCGTCGAAGGAGGAAAGCACGGCGAGCGCCTGCTCCAGTTCCAGCGCCCGCTGGCGTGCATCGACGTCGCCTTCGGCGGCCGCCTGCGACAGGTTGCACATATGCAGGACTTCCTTCGGCAGCACGCAGCCGATGCCGGTGATGGCGCCGGTTGCGCCACAATTGACGAAGCCGTGGAACACGGCGGTGTCGACACCGATCATCAGCGAGACGCCATCGTCACGGCTGGTGATGTTCTCCGCCGCATAGCGCATATCGGCCGCACCGCCGAATTCCTTGAAACCGACGAGGTTCGGATGCTCGGCCCGCAGTGCGAAGAACAGGTCGGCGCGGGTGGCGAAGCCATAATAGGGACTGTTGTAGATAACCGCCGGCAGATCCGGAGCAGCCGAGAGAATGGCCTTGAAGTGATTCTTCTGCGCGGCGACAACCGTGCCACGCGAAAGCACGCGCGGGATGACCATCAGGCCCTTCGCACCAACCTTCTGGGCGTGGGCCGCATGGGCGACGGCCGAAGCGGTGTTGACGGCGCCGGTGCCGACAATGACCGGAATGCCGGCATTGACCAGCCGCTCGACTCCTTCCATCCGTTGTGCGTCCGTCAGGAGCGGCCAGTCACCCATCGAGCCGCAATAGACGACGGCGGACATGCCTTGGGCGATCAGCTCCTTGCCCTTGCGCACGAGAGCATCGAAATCGGGGGTACGGTCGTCCTTGCACGGGGTCATCAGCGCCGGGATGACGCCGGAGAAAATCTTCGCCTTCATTTGAAACTCCTCTTGGCTTGTCGCTGGGCCACGGGGGCGCATAGCTGCCGCTTCCGTACCTTTGAAGCGGACAATAGCGCCTTGTATTTTATTTGTCGACAAGAAACATACAAGGGCGCTACAGGGCAATGTCGAGCTTGTTGGTTCGGGTGAACAGTTTCTGCACCTGCTCGACGATCTGCTCGGAATGCGCCTTGCCGAGACGATCCGCCGCCTCCACGTCGCGCGCTTCGATCGCCGCGATGATTTCCGCGTGCTCGTCGACGAAGCGCTGTGGGAACTGTTCCTCATAGGACTGGTAGTAGAGGCGGAGAATCCGCCGCCCCTCATCGAGCAGCCGGCGGAACAGGCCGGTGAAATAGGGGTTGCGACCGGCTTCCGCGATTGCCGCGTGAAAAGCTGCATTGGTGGCGATCATGGCCAGCGCGTCGCGCGACTGGACGGCCGCCGCATAATCTTCGTGGAAGCCGCGAATGACCGGCAGATCTTCTGGACGGTGATTCTGCGCGGCAAGCCGGGTCGTCACCCGGTACATCAGCACCAACGCCTCGAAGAAAGTGTGCAGGTTGAGGAAATCGATGTTCGACACCATCGTCGATCGATTCGGCAACGTGTCGATCAGCCCCTCTCCTGCCAGCCGTACCAGTGCCTCACGAATCGGCGTGCGTGACAGCTTAAAACGCTCAGCCAGTTGCACCTCGTCGATCGGGCTGCCGGGCGGCAGGACCAGATCAAGGATTTCGTCACGAAGAAGGTCGTAGACCATCTTCACGCCGGAGCCCCGCTTGCGTTCCGGGAGGGAATTGTTGTCGGTGTCGGTCATTAGCAAATCCTCTTGTCGACAAAAGGAATACTTTCCCCTGACAACAGGAGCAACAATTTCCGCGCGGGCCGCGGCGCAGCTTAACAGGAAGTCGAAATTCGGCTCGCTGCCCTGCTTCGACACTGCCACCCGTGGCCACACCGAGATCGGGGAAGCGGTAATTCTCAACGACGAGAGTCAGCGGCGTTGTCGGCGGGATCACAACCCATCCATGCGAACCAAAGCGTCTTCGCGGTTGCACCTGGTTCAAATTCTCGTCTTTAGCCACCAAGCGGCTACGCACGATGTTGTGGCGGCATATCAGCAGGTAATCGATTTCCGCTAGGAATCTTGACGATTGCACGTTAACATTGCGTCCGGCTAGCCCGACCACGTCATGGAACGTGGTGCCGGAAGCGATAACCGCTTCAAGTCGAAATACTGTAAAGCACAAGATCCACGAATTACTCGGGCAGCACAAGCGATACCAGATCTGGTCGGCGTCCGCACCGGCGCGGACGGGTTCCCGACATCGGTCGCCCCGGGAATGGTGCGATGGCTACCGAAGCTGGTCGGAAGCTGTGCCTGCTCGCTCTGACCGGGTGGTTGTGGGCTCTATGATGGCAACAGGGCCGTTTGACGCAACACCTGGTGCATTGTCGGATCTTGCAGAGATTGGCCACTCTCACAAAGGAGCATGCCATGACCCGAAGGACAATACTCCCTCTCACCCTTGCGACTGTCGCCGCCATTGTCGTTGGCTGCGCCACCGAACAGAACCAACGCGGCCTGGGCGGAGCTCTGGTGGGCGCCGGAACAGGCGCGGTGGCGGGCCAGCTGATCGGGCGGAACACAACGAGCACGGTCGCCGGTGCGGCTGGCGGAGCTCTGGTGGGAGCCGCGATCGGGACTGCAACAACCCCGTCTTACAATCGTGGCAACTGCCGATACAGACAACCGGACGGCACGATCATCATCGCGCGGTGCCGGTAAGATCGTCCCGCCTCGCGCTCATGTCGAGCGAGGCGAGCGGATCCGTTTAAGTGCAGGCGCGGCGCGTCCACGTTGAGCCTTGCGAATTGTGCGACAGGTTGCCGCCAACGCTGAAGGAGATATTGGCGGCTGCCCCTCCCCTGGTCGGAGCGTCATATTGGGACAAGCATCCGGAGCCACGAGGAAGCCATGGCATCTTACGACACCATGCCGAGCAATACAGGTGGGCCGAGCAATGCAGGTGGCGACCCGAGCCGCCCCCCGGCTTCGGTTCGCGTGGTGCTGGGCGGCGTCATGTTTCTGGCGGGATTGGTCGTCCTGGCCGATGTGGCGTTTGCGTCGATCGTTACTCCAGGCTTCATCGGAACCGTCGCGATCGTGGTCGGCGCATTCGAAATCGTCTACGCCTTCTGGGCAAGAAGATGGGGTGGCCTTTCATGGCAGACGCTGCTGGGATTTCTTTATATCGCCCTCGGCTTGATGCTCACCGACGTCGCCGGATCGAGCGTGATGCAGTTCCTGGCATCCTTCGTGACCCGGTCTGCGCGCACACATGAGCTGTTTCAAACCTACACGATCGGCCTGCTGTTCATCTTCTCGGGCATCGCCAGAATCCTGCTCAGCATAAGCCACTGGCGTGAGGCGGGATGGACCATGATGCTCTCGGGCGCCTTCGGTGCCGGCGCTGGCTTGGTCATCCTGGCTGATTTCCCCAAGATGGCCCTTTGGGTTTTGGCGCTCTTGCTCGGGATCGATTTCCTCGCGCATGGCCTGGCGTGGCTGAGATTCGCATTTTTTCCTCAGCCGAAGAGGGGTGGAGACAAGGCGGTATCACCGCCCGCATGACCACCTGACTGCAGCGACGGTCGCTCAATCCACATGATCCGTTTGTTTGAGCTGGGTTGGGGAGACTCGTCTGGGCCGTTCGAGGGCACGGCGAACTCGACACGGAGCTTAAGCAAAAAAAGCCCCGGTGTCTTTCGACGTCGGGGGCTTTTATGATCTGGTTGCGGGGGCAGGATTTGAACCTGCGGCCTTCAGGTTATGAGCCTGACGAGCTACCGGGCTGCTCCACCCCGCGTTATCTGTTTTGCCGGGTCGGTCGCCCGGGGTTTTCTCTTTGCCGGTCCTCGGCTTGCGCCTGCGGTCGGACGGGGGCTGCTCCACCCCGCGTTATTTTCAAAGCATAAGGGCCGCGTTGTGCGGCCCGTTTGTTTCGGCTTGGGCCGAGTGTGTGATGAGAAGATGATCTTTTAAGTTCGCCGCTGCCTTGTCCTTCTCGGCTTCGAGCCTCGAAGGGGAGCGGCGTGTTTTGCTTGCGTTTTGCAGACCTGGCAGCGACCTACTCTCCCGCGTCTTAAGACGAAGTACCATCGGCGCTGGGGCGTTTCACGGCCGTGTTCGGAATGGGAACGGGTGCAGCCACCCCGCCAGAACCACCAGGTCGGCAAAGCGCAAGCTTGAGCCTTGCGATGCGGGCTCAATCTTGCTCTTTGCTGGCGCGGCTAAGCTTATCCTTCTCGCTGGTCGCTCGAAGGGCAGCCGCGCTGGCCATACGGCTCCCTCTGGTTAGGGAGGCTGTGTGGCCTGGAGCAAGTTTCACATGCATGGCATGGCAAACTTTAATCGAGAAGCTGGTGAAGCGATTGCTTCGTTTTGAACACGTCTTTGCGTCTTATCCGGACAATTCCAGCAGCCGGCAGAGCCGAGCCGCCGGGCGTCCGGCGCGCCGTCCGCAGCGCCTTTGGCGCGTGAGGACAGAAGAATGATGCTCATCTTCGATGAGCATAAGCAATGGGAACGATCAAGCCGATCGAACGATTAGTACCGGTAAGCTTCATGCGTTGCCGCACTTCCACACCCGGCCTATCAACGTGGTCGTCTTCCACGGTTCTCAAGGGAATACTCGTTTTCAGGTGGGTTTCCCGCTTAGATGCCTTCAGCGGTTATCCCTTCCATATATAGCTACCCTGCTATGCCCTTGGCAGGACAACAGGTCCACCAGAGATATGTCCATCCCGGTCCTCTCGTACTAGGGACAGATCCTGTCAATATTCCTACACCCACGGCAGATAGGGACCGAACTGTCTCACGACGTTCTGAACCCAGCTCACGTACCGCTTTAATTGGCGAACAGCCAAACCCTTGGGACCTGCTCCAGCCCCAGGATGCGATGAGCCGACATCGAGGTGCCAAACAACCCCGTCGATATGGACTCTTGGGGGTCATCAGCCTGTTATCCCCGGCGTACCTTTTATCCGTTGAGCGATGGCCCTTCCACGCGGGACCACCGGATCACTATGACCGACTTTCGTCTCTGCTCGACTTGTCAGTCTCGCAGTCAGGCGGGCTTATGCCATTGCACTCGACGAGCGATTTCCGACCGCTCTGAGCCCACCATCGCGCGCCTCCGTTACTCTTTCGGAGGCGACCGCCCCAGTCAAACTACCCACCATACACTGTCCCGGATCCGGATGACGGACCGCGGTTAGACATCCATGACGATAAGGGTGGTATTTCAAGGATGGCTCCACAGGAACTGGCGTCCCTGCTTCAAAGCCTACCACCTATCCTACACATGCCGACACGAATGCCAGTGTAAAGCTATAGTAAAGGTGCACGGGGTCTTTCCGTCTGACCGCAGGAACCCCGCATCTTCACGGGGAATTCAATTTCACTGAGTCTGCGTTGGAGACAGCGGGGAAGTCGTTACGCCATTCGTGCAGGTCGGAACTTACCCGACAAGGAATTTCGCTACCTTAGGACCGTTATAGTTACGGCCGCCGTTTACTGGGGCTTCGATTCAGAGCTTGCACCCCTCCTCTTAACCTTCCAGCACCGGGCAGGCGTCAGACCCTATACGTCGTCTTGCGACTTCGCAGAGCCCTGTGTTTTTGATAAACAGTCGCTACCCCCTGGTCTGTGCCACCCCATCATGGTTGCCCACAATGAGGTCACGCTTCTTCCGAAGTTACGCGTGCAATTTGCCGAGTTCCTTCAACGCAGTTCTCTCAAGCGCCTTGGTATACTCTACCTGACCACCTGTGTCGGTTTCGGGTACGGTCTATACGGTGGAGCTATTTCCCGGGACCGCGTCCAGGCCTGGACAATCCAATAAGTCCAGACAAGTTAAGCGATCCGTCACTACCACCAGGCCCACGAATATTAACGTGGTTCCCATCGACTACGCGTGTCCGCCTCGTCTTAGGGGCCGGCTAACCCTGCTCAGATTAACTTTAAGCAGGAACCCTTGGTCTTTCGGCGAGAGGGTCTCTCACCCTCTTTATCGTTACTCATGTCAACATTCGCACTTCCGATACCTCCAGGACCCCTCACGGGTATCCCTTCACAGGCTTACGGAACGCTCCGCTACCACGTATCTTGCGATACATCCTCAGCTTCGGTGCATGGCTTTAGCCCCGTTACATTTTCGGCGCAAAGACCCTTATTTAGACCAGTGAGCTGTTACGCTTTCTTTAAATGATGGCTGCTTCTAAGCCAACATCCTGGTTGTTTTGGGATCCTCACATCCTTTCCCACTTAGCCATGACTTGGGGACCTTAGCTGGAGGTCAGGGTTGTTGCCCTTTTCACGACGGACGTTAGCACCCGCCGTGTGTCTGCCGACTAGTACTCCCCGGTATTCGGAGTTTGGTTAGGATCAGTAAGACGGTGAGTCCCCATAGCCCATCCAGTGCTCTACCCCCGGGGGTATTCGGTCGACGCTCTACCTAAATAGATTTCGCGGAGAACCAGCTATTTCCGAGTTTGATTGGCCTTTCACCCCTAGCCACAAGTCATCCCAATCTATTGCAACAGATGCGGGTTCGGTCCTCCAGTTGGTGTTACCCAACCTTCAACCTGCTCATGGCTAGATCACTCGGTTTCGGGTCTAATGCGACGAACTGAACGCCCTGTTCAGACTCGCTTTCGCTGCGCCTTCACCTATCGGCTTAAGCTTGCTCGTCACACTAAGTCGTTGACCCATTATACAAAAGGTACGCCGTCACCCTTGCGGGCTCCGACTGTTTGTAGGCATCCGGTTTCAGGTTCTATTTCACTCCCCTTGTCGGGGTGCTTTTCACCTTTCCCTCACGGTACTTGTTCGCTATCGGTCATGCACGAGTACTTAGGCTTGGAGAGTGGTCTCCCCATGTTCAGACAGGATTTCTCGTGTCCCGCCTTACTCAAGGACAATGAGTGTTCTACGTGTAAGGGGCTATCACCCTCTACGGCCGACCTTTCCAAGTCGTTCCACTTCATTCCTCATTGCCACTGGCCTGGTCCGCGTTCGCTCGCCACTACTTGCGGAGTCTCGGTTGATGTCCTTTCCTGCAGGTACTTAGATGTTTCAGTTCCCTGCGTTCGCTTCTTATCCCTATGTATTCAAGATAAGATACCTTTTAACAATACTTGGAAACCATTTTGGTTCTTTAACGCCGGACGACCGGCGACGCGCTTTGCGCTTGCGAAGCTTCACTTCGAACTCCGTCCCCCGCGAGGGAAACGCGCTCGGTGCGAAGCACCGCAAGGCCAAAGGCCGTCGGCGATCGTTCGCCGTACCGTCGGACCAAAGGTCCGACAACCAAAATGATTTTCCAAGTATTTAAGGTGGGTTGCCCCATTCGGAGATCCATGGATCAAAGCTCATTCGCAGCTCCCCACGGCTTATCGCAGCGTATCACGTCCTTCATCGCCTGTGCATGCCAAGGCATCCACCAAATGCCCTTTTGACACTTGATCGTTCTCATTGCCAATGCTCATCCTTAGTTGGATTTGACAAACCTTCCCTCTCGCTCATCGCTCGAAGGGGTGCCAAATCTGGCCATCCGGACACCTTTCAGTGTGCCGCATCGCCAGCCAACAGCTCGGTTACCTTTTACAACCGAGCCAATCAGATGCCATCGACGTGTTCGACACGGTCCTCATTGAAGTCACGCCGAGCGACTTCGAGGCCGTGTCATAAGACCAGCTTCTCGAGATCTGTCCGGTGATGCGCGGTCAGGCAACATCAATCCAGCAAAACCGTCAGACGAGGGACGAACCCTCGAACAACGATCATGCCTCATGGACAAGCCGATCCAGTGGATCAGCATCCAGACATA